>NZ_JAPZSS010000243.1:0-20438 GCF_027532015.1 Microcystis sp. LE19-131.1A
GGTCGAGGGAATCAACAATAAACTTAAACTAATAAAACGGAGAGGCTATGGCTTTAGAAACTTTCGGAATTTTTGGGTTAGAAGTATGTTATCTTGGCATCTTGTATGTTGATTTAGCATAAAGGGTAACGAAGAGCCCCATATATTACAATTAACATATCGCCAGCCAAATTTCTCAAGTATTGGATGTACCACAGCCCAGCCAATTTCTGAGTTCCAAAACCAAAGAGTTGTATTTGGCAAGGCCAACTTAGACCAAGCTTCCACATGAGGTTCATACCATTCAGGTAGGTCAAGATGATCTGATGTATCACCTTCAAATCCTAAAAGACCGTAGCCTCCGTCTGAGATTATTACTATAGGTTGTTCCCAAGAATCATAATGTTCAATGCTATTACCAAGACTCAGACTAACACTGCTGTTATTCCAAGCTGAAAAAGCTAGTTTCTCAGTAAGTTGGACAGTTTTGCCACGCCCAACAGTGCTTGTTGCTTTATTCTTCTTTATACTTGCCAGGCTAGGGGAAGGCTCAGGTATACCCATGGATTTTTTTATCGTCTTATAAACAGTATGAATATCAATACTCTATCCTGTTTTAGTATATTTGGCTACCCCATAAACCAATGACCTAGAAATTTAGCCTAAGACTAGCAAACTTTCTATCTCCTCGATCAAGTTTTCCCAGTCAACTTTATCAAAGTTTTTTTGTTTTAACAGAGTGATTGTTTCGTTCAGCCAGCCGACATAATCGGTTTGAATTAGCATAAAACCTCTGGATTTTATGAGTTTGAATTTCCCTAGAAAATAACCAATTATTTACAGCATTTCTCATAGAGATAAAGTATAACCTGATCGGACATCGTCTCAGATTTGACCGTCTCCTAACCCCACCAACAAACTTTTAAAGATAATTTTATCGCCAAACTTTTTTCTGTAAAATCTGACTAATTTCTTGGGGAAAAGGACAATCATCGGGAAGGTTAAAGGATTGATAATCTGGGTTATCTCGCAAGCTTTTTAAAGCCGTGGCATAGCAATCTAAAAATACTTGATCCCAGTAGGGTTTTAAACTAGGAGAATCCCTCAAAAGTTCTTCTAGTTCCCGTTGACTGCGCCTAATAGTTTCTTGCCAACCTCGATAATCCTCAACGTAATCAGTATAGCAAAGTTTGAGGCAGTGTTCTAAGATGGTGGTTAACCAGTTGCGGAGTTCACGTTTTTGACTTCTGCCCAAACTTTCTATCTCCTCGATCAAGTTTTCCCAGTCAACTTGATCAAAGTTTTTTTGTTTTAACAGCGTGATTGTTTCGTTTAGCCAGCCGACATAATCAGTTTGAATTAGCATAAAAACCTCTGGATTCTATCGGTTTTAATTTAAATCAAAAATAAGCAATTATTAACTACAATAAACTATCCATTAAAGTGAGAATTTCGGAGATATTTTCGCTACCAGAATTAGTTTTTAGATAGTTTTCTAAAAGTTCCTTGAGAGCAACCAGTTTCAGACTATTTTCCGCCAAAGTATTAGCGATCGCAGGAGCAGCCGGCAGATAACCCGTAGCACCTAAATCCATTAAAGCAGAACGACGCAGCTGTAATTCTTCCCCTTGCAAGGCCTTAATCAGAATATCGCCATAGTCGGGGTTAGTCGTGAGTTGATAGAGGGCGCGGGCAGCCGCATAACGCACTTTTTCGACGAAATGCTTTAAAAACGGTTCAATCAGGGGAATTGCTTCCGTCGCTTGCAGGGTTCCCAATGCCTCGATAATCGCCTCGTAGGGTTGGACTAAATGGGGTTTTCCCGCCACTAAAACAGCCCCTTCGATGCCACCCTCTAATAGTTTCTTTAAAGGTGCGATCGCGCTTCGATCCTTAAGCATTTCCAATGCCTGGGCAGCCGATTCGCGCACATAATAATCTTCACAGTCGAGACAGGCAATCAAAGCGGGAAGACAACTGAGATCATCTAATTTCCCTAAAGCACTGGCGGCATTGCGTCGCAGGGGATAACCGCCATCGGGAGTGCGATCGCTTTCGTCCTCTAAAGCGGCAATTAAGGCCGAAATCGCCTCCGGTTGACGAACACGAAATCTACCCAACCACCAAGCAGCATAATAACGCGCGCCTAGGTCTTCTCTTTGCTGGATATTAGCGATCGCTTGTTCAACGGTATAGGCCGGATTATCGACGGCAGCAGAGTAAGAATCGCTCATAGACAAGTGAAAATGGGTGTGGGGTGTAGGGTGTGGGGTGTGGGGTGTGGGGGGATGGGGGGATGGGGAGAATAAATAAAACCTGTCTCCTGTCTCGCGTCTCCTGACTCCTGACTCGGAGAATACTGATGACTGACTCAGTTTTTCATAGTTGCCGCACCCTTGCCAATACCAGAATAAATTAAACCCCGTTGAGCATCGAGACTAATGATCACCCCTTCGCGGATAATTTTCGTGGCATCTTTAACCCCGACAATCACAGGAATACCCAATTTTAAACCGATAGTAGCGGCGTGATTATTCATCGCGGTATCTTCGGTGATAATTCCGCCAGCTTTCCGCATCATATCCACATATTCGGCGCTGGTGGTGGGAACGACTAAAATCTCCCCACTACTAAAACTACCCACTTCTCGGGCATTATGGGCCACTCGCGCCCGGCCACTGGCCACACCCTGGCCGATACCCGTACCCTTGCCCAAAAGGGATTTTACCACTTCCACCTTAATTAAATCCGTGGAACCGGCCACCCCTTGCAGAGTTCCCGCCGTCATCACCACTAAATCACCATCCGCGAGGAGGTTATTTTCCTGGGCAAGATTCATCGCCACTTGAAAAGTTTGGCTAGTGGAGGGTAAATCGAGCAATAACATCGGTTTTACCCCCCAAACTAACTGTAACTGCTGTGCCACTTCCCGATGGGGGGTAACGGCTAAAATCGGGGTTTTGGGGCGAAATCGGGAGACATTACGGGCAGTAGAGCCGGTTTTTGTCAGGGTAATAATTGCCGCTGCCCCCAATTGTTCGGCAATTTGACTAACTGCCGAGGAAATAGCGTTAGGAATCGATTGTTTATTGTTAGAGCGAGCGGTACTGTTGATCTGTTCCCGTTCGATCCTTTCGGCAATGCGGGCCATCGTTGCCACCGCTTCGATGGGATAATGACCCACAGCCGTTTCATTGGAAAGCATGACCGCATCAGTGCCATCTAAAATCGCATTAGCCACGTCCGAAACCTCGGCACGGGTGGGACGAGGATTACTGGCCATACTGTCAAGCATTTGAGTGGCGGTGATAATCGGGATGCCTAGCTGATTAGCGGTGTTAATCAGGCGTTTTTGCAGGATTGGCACGTCTTCGGCTGGTAATTCTACTCCTAAATCCCCCCTAGCCACCATAACACCATCACAGAGGGATAAAATTGCCTCCATTTCCTCGATCGCTTCGTGTTTTTCAATTTTAGCGATCACGGGGATAGATTTCCCCGCACTGGCGATTAATTCTTTAATTTCGAGGATATCTTGGGGATTACGCACAAAACTAAGGGCGATCCAATCCACATCCCACAGCAGTCCGAACATTAAATCCTTTTTGTCCTTATCGGTTAAAGCTTTCACCGACAGATAGACGTTGGGAAAATTTACCCCTTTATTACTGGATAAGACACCCCCAACCACCACGCGACAGGAAAGATCACCTTTCAGACGATCCACTGATTCCACCCGCATTTCGACTTTACCATCATCGAGGAGAATTCTCGAACCTTCCGGGACTTCTTGGGCCAGCGAGGGATAGCTAATGGAACTGATTTCCTGATTACATTCCACATCCCTAGAAGTAAGGATAAAGGGTTCCCCCGGTTTTAGGGTAATCGACCCACAGGCAAATTTACCTAAACGAATTTTGGGTCCCTGCAGATCCTGAAGGATACCAATCGGTTGATTGAGTTCAAAGGCTAACTGACGGATCAAGTTAATGCTGTGACGATGGTAATCGTGATCGCCATGGGAAAAGTTTAATCTAAATGTCGTCGCCCCCGCCTTGATCATCTGACGTAATGTTTCCTTATTTTGCGAGGCTGGGCCAATCGTGGCCACAATTTTAGTGCGACGGGGGAAAGACAGAGAGTGCATAGATAAGCAACTAAATAGGCGAAGTAAATATAGCAGCGTTTGGGACGCTCCGATCATCTTCTCATAAATGGCTATATCCAGTGAAAAGTTAAAAGTAAAAAAAACGGTGAGATCTACAAATCCCACCGTTTTTTCAAGTCCGTCAACTTAGCTTAGAAGCGGAAAGTTGTCCGGATGACACCGACCAAAATGGAGTTACCATCGTTGTTAGCGTTGAAGACCGCATAGGCACCGGGGGTAATCAGGATGTTTTTGGTGACTGGGAACTTATACTGAGCTTCTACCATGTAAGCGGTGCTGCTTTCTTTATCGGAACGGGGTACTTGACCCCCACCGATGGACAGGGCTGCACCTTCGGCAAAGAGATCGAGGACAGAAAGATTCAGGTTCCAAGACCAGATACCAGTGTTATCGTCTCCGATCGCATCATTAACTCCCGTGGCCGAGGCATTAGCATAACCCCCCCATGCCCCTAGATTTAAGACTCCAGGGATAACCTGGGCGCTCGCTTGAAGACCGAAACGGTCGGCTACTGTAGCAACGTTACCGAAGGGACGCTCCGTCAGAGGGCTGCTGACGTTACCGAATAAACCAGAACTCATACTAGCCGCAGTTTGATAACTGCGAACATAGACGAAGTTAATATCGGCAAATTTGATGAAGGAGAAACCAACCTGAGCACCCGCACTGTAGGAACCGTTAAATAAACCGCTACCGGGGTTAGGATTGCTGGCTCCATCAGTCCCACCACTAGCTAGGTAGGTTCCTGTGACTTGGAAAACATCCCCTACATTAAATCTGACCGCCGCACCAACACCATCGGGACCGCGGAAGACGATGTTATTGTAGCGTTGACCGCGAGACAAAGCACCTGTACCGCTATCGGCGAGGAAGGGGTTAGTAGTGATGAAAACGTCATCTAGGTTTAACTCGTTAGCACCAACCCAAATGGTGATTTTACCGAAGGGAGTATCGATGGGAGCGCGGTAGAACAAGTCATCGATGGTGACATCGTTGTCCCGGCCATTATCGTATGCTAGACGGGTCATGTTGGTTCTCGTCGGACCACTTTGGTTAAAAGTGTTGTTAAAGTTACCCGCTTGTAAACGGGTTCTTAACAAATCTTTACCGGTGAAGCTGGTTTCAAAGTTGAGACGAACCCGATTATTAAATACTGTTTGGCTCTGATCTTGATTGGTGCCTCTAGTCACCGTACCGTCGGTATTTCTAAGGAGAGCCTGACCACCGAAGCTATCGGCGACACTGAAGATTACCTCACCTCTGAGTTTGGTGGTGGTAGAAAATTGATTATTTTCCAAGAAAGAAACGCGCTGTTCGAGGTTATCTACTCTCGCCCCTAAAGCCGCTAGTTCGCTTTCAAATTCTTGAACAAGACGTTTTAATTTATCGATGTCTTCTCTGAGTACACCCACACCATCTTGAATTAAACGTTCCATGACGTTCAAACAAGCGTTTAAACCGGCGGCAAATTCCCAACGAGTGGTAGCGCGATCACCACGGAAGGTACGGTCAGGATAACCAACGATACAACCGTAACGTTCCACAAGGCTTCTTAATGCCTCGTAGGCCCAAGCGGTGGGAGATACGTCCCGCAGTTGGTTAACGCTAGTCACCTGGGACATGGAACCTTGATAGACACTCGTATTAATCTGCTGACTATTTTGGGCACTCTGAATACGATCGAGTTGCTGCTGCGCAGCCGGATCAATTTTCAGTTGAGGTGTCCCCGACATAGTTTGAGCCACTGCGCTGCCAGCAGCTGCCACGGAAGCACCTAATACTAAAGGAGTTACCTTTGCTATATTCTTGAATAGTTTTGACATGGGTCAATCCTCACACCTTATTCTATGGATTGAATGGACTATGAATACAAACAGACTATATGTTTAGCCTGAATTATGATCATATTCTATGCTAATTCCCCCTTGGCTGGGTTAAGTTAATTTTATGATATGACAGAAAAATTTCTGTCTGAATCTTATTAAGATTAGGACTTAGGTACTTGACAAATTAACCATGATGTGCATCAAGGAAAATCCCTCCTTTCAGACTTGCGGCGATTAACTTCCCAAGGATAGCGATCGCTCAAAAGTGATCAAGAAATCACGTTAAAATGCCCGAAACCCATCTATCACATTTAGTCAATCCTGTCAATGGGTAACTTCTAAAGATTTTGTTAAAATCTCAGCCTTTTCAGTTATCAGTGATCAGTTATCAGTGATCAGATGTGAGTTTTCAGTTCACGAGGGACGAATCCAAGACCTAATTAGTTAAGCTAAAAGCTTTGATGTGCTTAGTTTCTAACCTTCTTTTTGGGTAGAAGAATTGTCAGATTCTGTCTTTTGCCTCTTGCCTGTTGCCTCTTGCCTTCAGTAGCTGATTACTGTTCACTGATCACTGATAAAATCTCCGCACTCCCCTAACAATAGTTGTGTGAACGAGGGTGGTTAATATATTGCTGGACTTTGGGGTTAGAATATAGCTCGATGCCTAGAGTTAAAAACAGCAGGATTGCTTCTGAAAGCTGAGGGCTAGAGATAAAGACTCGATTCTTAAATTTAAGCACCGAGAAGGGAGATAAAGATGGTCAATTTTGGGCTGAATTCGGCCAGTATCTTAGGAATTTTTCTGGCAGTGGCCGGAGCCGGGTTATACTTCCTGCGCTCGGTGCGGCCGGAACTTTCCCGCGATCATGATATATTTTTTGCCGCCGTTGGGTTATTGTGCGGTTTAATTCTACTTTTTCAAGGGTGGCGACTGGATCCAATTTTGCAATTCGGACAATTTCTGCTGACCGGGGCAGCGGTGTTTTTTGCCTTCGAGACGGTAAAATTAAGGGGTTTAACCACAGAACAGGCCCGCCGCGGCACGTCTTTTGTGGATGAACGTCCTGTGAGTCAGGAATATCGGGCCGAATTGGAACCCCTCGACACCTACGAACCAGAGGAACGTTACGAAGATAATCCCCGTTTACGCGGTTACGATGATCCCCGCTCTTCCCGCACTTCTAGTTATCAGGACGAGGAACCCCGCAGCACCCGCACCCGTCGGCCGGCCGATACCGGCAGTCGCAAAACCGCTAATCGTCGTCCCCGCAATAGTTCCCCCACTAGCGATCGAGATGTTTATGATCAGCGCCGTAGCGGTGATGATTGGGAAGAAACCAGTTCCCGTCCCCGTCGTCGTCCCGCTAGTGAAGAGACGAGCAGTAAACCGCCCCGCACTAGCCAAAAACGTCGTCCTCGCCCAATAATTGAGGATGATCCGCCATTTAAAGGGGAATACGTCGATTATCAACCGATCGATTCTAGCGATACCGGCGATCGAGAAGATTGGCAGAGACCGGATAATAGTGAACGGGAGTCGAGTAATGATCATCCGACTAGGTTTGATTATTAAGGAGTAGGTCCGATGACCAAAGCTCCCTTTTTCCTGTTTATCTGCTTGTTTTTAGGGGTTATAGGCGGTTGTAATCTCAATAACCCCGGTTTATCTACAGGAACCCTCAATAGTCGCTATAATGACGAAAAACCTGCCCTGAGTGGTGATGGTCGTTGGCTGGCTTTGCTGTCTAATCGTCGCGGTAGTAATCAGATACTGCTGTATGATTTGCAGACAAAACAATACCAGACCCTAGGGGGATTATATACGGGTCAAGAAATTACCGATAGCCCTAGTTTAAGCCAAACGGGGCGTTATCTGGCTTATGTGGTGATTATTGAGGGTCGTCCCGTCATCGCTTTATATGATCGCATTACCGATCGTTCTGAGTTATTGAGTCAAAATTATCGCGGTTGGTTGCGAAATCCCCGTCTTAGTCCCGATGGTCGTTATCTTGTCTTTGAGTCCGCTCGTCGGGGACAATGGGATGTGGAGGTTCTCGATCGCGGTCCGAATATCGAGTTAGATATTGCCGATGGCAGTCCCGTTGAAAGTCCCAAACCGTGAAACGTTATTTTTTTATTAGTCTTGTTGCTGTAATTAGTTTGTTAACTGGATGTGCGGGTTATCCGAGTTTACTGTCTTTTCCTTTCGATCGAGGGGGGAGAAGTTTAAATAGTGTTGCTAGTGAATTAACTCCCTATCTTGCCTCTCGCTATCTCGTTTTTGCTTCCGATCGCAATGGTTCCCAAGCTATCTATCTTTTTGATGCTATTGATCGCCGTTTACTGTCTTTACCCGGACTAAATTCTCTCGATCAGATCGCTTCTAGTCCTTCCATTAGTGAAGATGGTCGTTATATCGTTTTTACTGCCAGTCGTCAGGGAAAAACGGCTATTTATCTGTATGATCGACAAACTCAACAGAGAAGGGAAATTGCTCCCGATCTGCTCGCGGAAGTACGCAATCCGATCATCAGTGCCGATGGTTCTAAAGTGGCTTTTGAAGCGGCAAAAAATGGGCAATGGGATATTATGATTTACGATCTATCTGGACGGGTATTAGTCAATGAAAATCAGTGATTATTAGACCTCTTGTAAAAATCAAAAATTGTTGTTAGGGTTAGGAGTCAGTAGCCAGTAGTCAGTAGCCGGTCGTCAGGAGAATTAAGAATGAATAATAATCAATTAAATAGTCTATTGACAGATTTCATGCTATTTAATCCTTATTTTTGCCGTTTTTGAAACCTCAAAAATTATCCTAAACCCATAGCTTTTAGTCGATGTTCTAGAAATTGTTTTCCCTGTTTTTCGCCGTCAGCGATCAGACGCTGGATATTGGCAGGAGAGCGATCAAGTTTACTTTCATAGTTGAGACTATTGGCTAATTCCGCAGACATTTCGATCATCGGGATATGGTAATCTTGATCGGGATCTTCTGGGAAAGATTTAGGAATTTTAAATGGTTCTGTTAATCCGATCTCGCGCAAGTATTCCTCTTTAAATGCTCCTTTAAGAAATAATTGATTGATCAACTCAATCTGATCAAGACCTTGAAATAGGGAAACATTGCCTTCTAATTCATTGCGGCGATCAGCAATATCATCGGATTGCACGGGGATCTTGTCTCTAGAGGTGGGATTAATTTTAATTACCCAAATTTCATCGGGAATATTTTCGATTCCAACAAATTCACGGCGAATTAAAGAACGGATGGGGGGATTATCAGAAAATAGTCCATCCCAGTAGGCCATAGTTTCAATGGTGACAGCAGGAAAAATGTTAGGAACACAAGCAGAAGCTAGGATATGTTCAATTTTAACTGCTTCCTGGCGCGAGTTAAATTTACTTAACTTTCCTGTCAGGATATTACAGGCCCCAATTAATAAAACTGGGGGTTCTGGTTTAGCTCCCCAAGTGGCTAATTCCGAGAAATCAATATGCGCTCTTAGTAACTGATCAAAGTTGGTAAAGCGACTGCGTAAACCGTAGGTAGCTATAGAAAATAAGGTTTTAGTAATCGGAGAGGAAGGACTGAGATTATACTGGGGAATTAATCCTTTGCTGGCCAATTCTAGAGCTTTAATAGCTGAGTCATTAAATAGTTGTTCTTGGGGAGTTCGAGCGCTATTATCTTCCCAAAAATCAATCATTCTTTTCCAAACGACGCTATCACCTTTTTTGAGAGCATACCAGGTGAAAAAGGCACAGATAGCACCGCCAGAAGTACCACTGAGACTGACAATATTAAAGTAATCTTGCACTTTATTGTCAAATAATGCTTTTAATGCACCGGCAGTAAAAGCAGTTTGACTGCCGCCTCCCTGACAAGCGATCGCGATTTTGGCTTTCATAAATATCCTTTGAATGGCTTCTATCTAAGCCCTAGGCTTTTAATTTAAGGTTAATTGATAAACTTAAAATCGGATGCAAAAATATAGAAATTTTTCTGATTTTCAGAAGAGCTGCTCGGGAGATTTTGCTATCACTTCTAGAAAAGGATAGGGTTTCAAGGGAATTGTCTAGGCAATTAGCTGAAGCCATCAGCCTGCGGCTATATTCAAGCGATAATAACTAGAAAAATGGAAAAACTGATAACTGATAACTGATAACTGATAGATTAAATTACCGTGCCGTCGGGAATAGTGGCATTTTTGAAAATAACCACGATGCCGCTGCGAACATAGAAACCTAAATCTTCGCGATTAGCTTCTTCCACACGATCTTTGTTAACAATTAAAACATTGGAACCAATGCGAGCATTTTTGTCCACAATTGCCCGACGAATAGTGGAACCGGGACCGATACCCACGGGAATTTTGGCATTTCCGATCAGACTTTCCCGTTCGGGGAAAGACTCATAAAAGTCGGCTCCCATCAGCATTGTATCCTCGATCGTGCAGTCTTTGCCGACTCGACTACGAATACCTAAAATCGAGTGATGGATGCGAGATTCTTTGAGAATACAACCTTCAGAAATCATCGATTCTGTCACCGTACAATTGAGCATTTTTGTGGGTGGCAGATAGCGAGAACGGGTATAGATGGGGGCTTTTTCGTCGTAGAAACTAAAGGCGGGATTTGGTTGTTGAGTCAGGGCGAGATTAGACTCATAAAAGGCCTCAATCGTCCCGATATCTTCCCAGTAACCCTTAAATAAATAAGCCTGAAGATTGTAGTCTTTAGCCGCCGAGGGAATAATTTCCTTGCCGAAATCGGTCTGTTCTTTATTGGCATCGAGCAGATCGATTAAAACATTCTTTTTAAAGACATAAATTCCCATGGAAGCGATGTAGGGACTTTGACGAGCTTGGTCGGGACTTAAGCCTAAAATCGTCGTATCTACCCGCATTCTTTCCAATTCTGGCCCTTTGGGTTTCTCATAAAAATCAACAATTCGCCCCGAATCATTGATTTTCATCACCCCAAAAGCGGAGGCGCGACGTTCATCGATGGGAACCACCGATAAAGTGATATCGGCGTTGGTTTCCCGATGGCGTTCGATGAACTTACCGTAGTCCATGCGATAGAGATGATCTCCGGAGAGAATTAGATATTCATCGATATCCCAATCCTTCATCGTCCAGATATATTGTCGTACTGCGTCGGCCGTGCCTTGGAACCATTGAGGATTCTCCATGGTTTGTTGAGCCGCCAAAACTTCCACGAAACCATCGCTAAAACCCGTAAAATTATAGGTACGATTGAGGTGACGATTGAGGGAAGCGGAATTAAATTGCGTCAACACATAGATTTTGTCAATCTGGGAGTTAATACAATTGCTGACGGGAATATCGATTAAGCGATATTTTCCCGCTAGGGGGACGGCAGGTTTTGCCCGCAGTTTCGTTAACGGATAAAGGCGAGTTCCGGCCCCGCCACCCAAAATAATAGCTAATACTTTTTTCACGCGCGTAACCCTCGCGATTGGCTGTTTCCTTCTCAAAGTAAGTGTAGGATGATAGCGCACCTTATTGATAGAGGGGAAACAAAAATCTAGATATAAAAGTCATCAAGAGGGAATTGATCGGAGTCTTTGCGGATAAATTCGCTAAAATCATGAATTTTTGGGCTAAATCATTAATATTCACCTTTTTTCTCCCTTTATCTTACCTAATGCCCGCCACGGTGACTGGCGATCGCTGTTCTTGGTTAGCCCAAGGTTCCGATGTACAGACTTTCGGTAAACAAGGTCAAAGTGGGAAAGCTGGCAAGATCGGCGGCCAAGGCAAAAATAGTGACAGTTTAACCCTTTTTCTCGATGGTTCTCCCCTAAAACTCGATATTTCAGGACAAAAAGGGGTCGATGGTGAAAATGGCGGCAATGGCAGCGATGGCAACTGTAGCGGTCAACCTAGCAACGTCACCAGAAATCTTCAGGCGGCCGGTGGTGGCAACGGTGGCAATGGGGGTAATGGTGGTGATGGGGGCAATGGCGGCGCTTTAACCCTCTATGCCACTAATTTAGATTTTTTAAGACAAGTAACGGTCAATGCTGCCGGAGGCGCTGGGGGTTTTGGGGGTCAGGGAGGCCAAGGGGGCAAGGGTTGTCGCTGTTCCCAACCTTTCTGGACAATTCAAACCTGCAGCGGTAGGCCGGGGGATGCCAACTATAGCTGTACCACCAGAGAATTTAGCTGTCAGGATGGTCTCGATGGGGCGACGGGTAATAGTGGTCGTAACGGTCGCGAGGGACGTTTAGGACAGTTAACTTTAATTCAAATCGATCGCCCTTTAACTGCCGATCAACCGAGCGCAACTGTTCCCCTGTCGGAGTTAAAAGAACGGGGTTATATTCTCTCTAAAAATAGTTGGGAAACTCGCACTGGCGCAATGTCTTTATTTTCTCCCGGTTCCCTGATCGATGATCAATATCGGATTTTATTAGATCGAGTGGAACGTTCTTTTATTTTAATTTGGAATGCCCCCCAAGAGTTTAACCGGTTTGCTAATCAGCGTTTTACTTTAACCCTCGATGATCAAAAGGAAATGAAGGTAACTGTCCCCAGTGACCTCTGGATTGAGGGAACCACTCAAAAACGCAATAATGTTACGGAATTTGTCGTTTATAATGCTGTTTTTGAACGAGATGTCACCCAATTAGAAGCAAAAGGTATTGCAGGAAATGGTACTAATTTAAGGCTTTTTCTTGAAGATAAAGCTTCCCAATCAAATTTAATCGGCACTAAATTTAAAGTGCGTTATCGCGTCACTCGTTGGCAAGCAGACGACCTGCAAACCAGTCCCAGAACTGATTTTGTCACTCGCTATGAAGGAGATATGCCTGCTAATTTAATCCGACAGGAGGGCAATCAATTTATTCTGGATATCGGTCAATTACCCTTACCTGTGGAATCCTTGCGATCGGGTACGGGGGTAGAAATCGAGTTACTTGCTACTCGTTCTTTTGCCGGTTATTCCAAAGAACAAAAAATCGTCATCCGCGACACGATTAAAGGGGCAAATATGCAACGGAGATAAGTCAAAAAAGTTCCCTTCTCCTTTCTCCGGTGCAATGTTAAGTAGGTAGGCGTTAAAAATTATCAACTTACCTCGTCTATATTTCACATTTATTCAGCAAACCCTATCTAACTACCTCTTGCCTCTTGCCTATCCTAACCAAGAAATTAATTTTGCCCTATTACTTATCAGTTCCCATCTGTTGCGTCTAAGCTTTCTATTCCTGTTTAGATTTATGTAGGGGATCCATATAAATCTCTAAGCGCTTAAATACCACAGAGGAAAGGGTAGTTAAAACCAAATAAACTACAGCAACAGCGATATAAATCTCGAAAGCTTTATAGGTAGTGGCTACCATTAATTGACCTTGCCGGAATAATTCTTCAAAACCGATTACTGCCGCTAAACTGGTATCTTTAATTAGGGTGATAAATTCATTCCCCAAGGGCGGCAACATCCGGCGAAAAGCTTGGGGAAAAATCACCTCGTGCATGGTTTGCACTGGGGACATCCCTAAACTAGAACAAGCTTCCCATTGACCATTATCGATCGATTGAATACCGCCGCGCATAATTTCAGCTAAATAGGCCGCCACATTTAAACTTAGGGCAAATAAGGCCGCCGGTAAACGATCTAAGTCGATATTTAAGCCAATTTCTCGGAACAACCCGGGCAAACCAAAATAGATCAAGAATAATTGCACCAGCATGGGTGTTCCCCGAAAGAAATCCACATAGATGCGGCAAATTATTTTTAACCATTTGTAGGGAGAAATCAGGGCAATAGCCACTAAAGTTCCGCCGATTAACCCGAACAGAAAAGACAGAACTGTTAACAGAATTGTCCAGGGAACCCCTTTCACAATCAGGTTATAGAATAATTCTCCCCAGTTAAACCTCGATTCCTGTAAATTCTTTAAAGCTGGGGCAACTAAGGGTAATTCTGGCGGTTTTTCTCCAAACCATTGCCTAAAAATAACATCGTACTGACCACTTTCTATAACTCGACCGAGAGCATCATTAATTAACTGGAGATAGGGGGAATTTTTGGGTAAAGCAATCCCGTAGAATTCCTCCGTTAATAATTCTCCGACCACCTTTACTCCCCTTAAACCCGCTTGTTTAATGGCATACAAAGTCACGGGTTTATCGTTAACTACCGCCTCAACTCGACCATTAATTAATTCCTGCAAAGCTAAAGCGGCCGAGTCAAATTGACTAACTGTTGCCCCCGGTATTTTTGTCGCTTCTAAGGCTCCTGTTGTGCCAATTTGGACGGCAATTCTTTTGCCTTTTAAGTCTTCAAAATTTTTAATCGTCTTATTATCTTCCCGAACAGCGATCGCTAAACCAGCCTTAAAATAAGGTCGAGAAAAAGAAATCGCTTGGGCCCGTTCGGCGGTGATGGTCATGCCACTAATAGCGGCTTCCACTGTTCTTGCTTGTAGAGCCGGAATAATACCATCAAAGGGTAAATTTCTAAAGTCAATGTTGAGATCGGCTTCCTTGCCAATTGCCCGCATTAAATCGATATCAAACCCGGTTAATTGTCCCCCTTGTTGAAATTCAAAGGGCGGAAAAGTCGCTTCTGTGGCGACTCGAAAAGGATTAGGAGGAGTCTGAGAAAAAGCGGGAATAACAGTTAATCCGATCGCCAAAACTAATCCTAACAAGGCAAAGATGACTCTCTGCACCGCCCGCCCTCGCCAAAATTTAATCATTTTTTAATTGTTTCTCCTTGATTTTTTTACTCAATTAAGTTAAGGATTTCATCCTACTCCTCATCTAAGACAGATGTAGAGAGACTATTTGAGTATTATGATTATTCCCTTTGATAAAATGTCGTCAAGGATACAATTTAGCAGAAACTAATCTGGATACTTTTATACAGAATCTAAAATTTTTTACGAGAGGACATCATGACCACTACCACCCCTGTGATTGTTAGTGAAGGTTTACGCAAAAGTTACGGCTCTTTAGAGGTACTTAAAGGAGTTACAGGCACTCTTTATCAAGGGGACGTGGTATCGGTAATCGGTCCCTCTGGCTGCGGCAAAAGTACCTTTTTACGCTGTCTCAATCGTTTGGAAACAATTAACGGCGGCCGCTTGGAGGTGATGGGAATTGACATCTCTTCCCCGAAGTTAAATCAATCAGTCCTCCGCAAGTTACGCAGCCGGGTAAGTATGGTGTTTCAACACTTTAATCTTTTTCCCCATCTCACCGTTTTACAAAACTTGATGTTGGCCCCCAAGCAAGTGTTACACCACTCGGAAAATGAGGCTAAGGATACGGCAATTCATTATCTGGAAAAGGTGGGATTAGCACCAAAAGCCGATGTTTATCCCGACCAATTATCGGGAGGACAAAAACAACGGGTGGCGATCGCTCGCAGTCTCTGCATGAAACCAGAGGTGATTTTATTTGATGAACCCACTTCGGCCTTGGATCCGGAATTAGTCGGGGAAGTGTTAAACGTTATGCGTCAATTGGCCAATGACGGTATGACTATGGTAGTCGTCACCCACGAAATGCAGTTCGCTAAGGAAGTCTCTAACAAGGTTTTGTTCTTTAATCAAGGTGTGATCGAAGAAGCAGGCGATCCCGACACCTTTTTTAATAATCCCCACAGCGAGCGCCTACAAGCTTTTTTAAGTCGCATCAATAGTAATTAGGGTTGGCTGAAAAAGTTTGTCGGTGGGGTCATAGAATAACCGATTACACCACTTTTTAGCGAAATCTCCTTGGTCAGCTGTGAACGTGAATGTCGCTTGCAAGTGATGAACCAATGCCGCCAGACGCAAATACCCCGAGGATTTTCGCTGATTGTCGATGACTGAGGACATCGAAAAAGCCGCAATCTGAGGGCTGGAGTTGGGAGGCAGTACTTGGGAGAAATTGGCAAAACAGACAGTAGAGTTGGCTGTATAGTGATCGCTAACCTGATGATCACCGATGATGTCATTAGTCTCTATAGTCAGCGATTCCCTCTGTAGCGATGTTTTTGATGGTTTTCTGCTGCGAAACAAGCTATAATGGTCGAAGAGTCAAATTTGAAAAATTTTGCTTCCAACCCTATCGGCGTAAGCATTTCAGGAGTTGGCACCCAGTAGTACATTAGCTTTGAATTGCTTTAACTGAGTCTCTGTAAGACTTTCGGCTATAGCTAGTACATTCATAGGGGGAAAGTTTAGTTATGTTCTACTTGGAACACAATCAAATTAAATCAACCCTTGCAATTTCATATTGAAGCGACAATGAAAGCAATAACCTCAATTCTTGACACCAGAGCCGAGCAAACCCCCAATCAGTTAGCCTACATCTTTCTTAAGGATGGCCAAAATCAAGAATCATCCATTGACTACAAAACCTTAGAACAAGAATCAAAGGCGATCGCTGATAGCTTACTTTCTCTTTGCCGCCAAGGTGATCGCGCTTTATTACTTTATCCCCAAGGTTTAGAATTTATTACAGCTTTTTTGGGGTGTCTATATGCTGGGATTGTTGCGGTTCCCGCTTACCCACCAAAGCGTAATCAAAAAATGTCTCGATTACTAGCAATTATTGAAGATTCTCGCCCTCAAATTATTCTGACAACCAGTTCACTTTTAGAGAAAATTAAGTCAACACTTGAATCTTTTTTAGACTTATCAGTAACCAGACTTTTGGTGACAGACAATGTGAATAATAACCAAGACTTTAAATTGCATCTTCCCAGGATTAGCGGTGATACCCTAGCATTTCTTCAATACACATCAGGTTCAACTGGTGCGCCGAAAGGAGTCATGATTTCCCATGACAACGTTGCCCATAATTCTGCTTACATTCAAAAAGCATTTCAACTGACAGGAAAAAGTGTTTCTATGACCTGGTTGCCCAGTTTCCATGACATGGGTTTAATTGATGGTATTATTCAACCGCTTTATACAGGTTTTTTAGGTGTTGTTATGTCGCCTGAATCTTTTTTAAAAAATCCAATTCTTTGGTTGGAAGCAATTACTAAATATCAAGCTACTCATAGCGGCGGTCCAAATTTAGGCTATGAATTATGTGTGCAGAGAATTACGTCTGAACAACAAGAAATGCTTGATCTCAGTAGTTGGATCAGTGCCTACAATGGAGCCGAGCCAATACGACGAAAAACGATGGAAAACTTTATTAACAAGTTTCAATCTTCTGGGTTTCAATCTCGATATTTTTATCCCTGTTACGGCATGGCAGAAGCCACACTAATGATTTCTGGAGGTAATATCGAAGATGAGCCAGTTTACTTAAATGTTCAATCAGAATCCTTAGAGAATAATCAGGTAGTAGAAGCGGAGAAAGACAGTAAAAATTATCAGGAACTTGTCGGTTGCGGCCATGTCTGGGAAAATATGGCAGTAAAAATTGTCGATCCTGAAAGTTGTTTAGAATGTGATGAAAATCAAGTGGGAGAAATTTGGGTTTCGGGTTCTAGTGTTGCCCAAGGATATTGGCAACAAGAAGAAAAAACGATCACAAATTTTCAGGCTAAATTAGCTGATGGGGATCAAGGAAATTTTCTCCGAACAGGCGATTTAGGTTTTAGGCGAGAAGGAGAACTATTTATCACGGGAAGAATCAAAGATGTCATCATTATTTGGGGACGAAATCATTACCCCCAAGACATTGAATATTCTGTACAACAAAGTCATCAGGCTCTGCGTTTAGATTCTGGGGCAGCTTTTACAATAGAAGTAGATAATCAAGACAAATTGGTGATTGTTCAGGAAGTAGAGCGTACCTATTTAAGCAAGTTAAATGTCAATGAAGTTTTCTCGGCTATTCGTGAAGCCGTTGCTCTCCATCATGCCTTACAGGTTTATGCGATCGCATTAATTAAACCCGCAAGTATTCTCAAAACCTCTAGCGGTAAAATTCAACGCCAGGCTTGTCGTCATGCTTTTCTGACAAACAGGCTGGCGATTGTTGCACAATGGCAACAAAATAAGTTATCATGACAGGTATTTGTTTTTCTTTGCAAATGTTTTGGTGGTAACTTGTTGTTATGAGTCGAGAAAAAATTGAACAGTGGCTAACAGATAGGCTGGCAAGTCTTCTAGGTGTAGATAGGGAAGACATTGATTTAGAAAAATCTATTTTCACCTATGGCCTAGATTCTTCCGTTGCCTTGAGTCTTACTGGCGAGTTAGAAGCAATGCTTGGTTTAGATCTAGACTCAACGTTATTCTGGGAATATTCCAAAATTAGTGAATTATCTGAATATTTAGTAGATGAATTGGCTAAAAAATAGGGGTTACTTTAATCATGAATAGGAACAAAGTTTTATTTAATCCTTTTGATGCAGAATTTCAGGCTAATCCCTATCCTGTGTTTGCTCAGCTTCGTCAAGAAGATCCTATCCACAAAAGTATTTTTGGAACATGGATTATTACTCGTTATGCCGATGCCCTTACTATTTTAAATGATAAGCGATTCCAAGTAGATAATTTTCCTGAACGCCTTCAGCTAAAAAGTGCCTATCTCAAAGAAGATAATCTAGACATTCTTGCACAAACTACTGATAAATGGTTGTTTTTTTTGGAACCACCCGATCATACTCGAATTAAAAACGCACTAATTTCATCCTTTTCTAGAGCCTCGCTCAATGCTATGCGTCCTAAAATTCAGGCAATTGTTGACGATTTACTGGATAGATTTGCCCCAAGGGGAGAGATGGAAATCATAGCAGATTTTGCGACCCCTCTTCCCGCTTTTGCGATTACTAAAATATTAGGTTTACCGATTGAAGATTATCAACAATTAATTCGATGGTCTGCTAAGACCGTTTTCATTTTTGATCAACCAGTATCTTTGGAAGAATATAAAGAGCAAAATCAAATTCTCATTGAACATAGAGCCTATTTTGCTCAAAAAGTAGCTGAATATAAAAGACAACCAAACGACGGTTTGATCAGCCAGTTAGCTAATTATAAAGATAATATCAATGCCCTAACAGAAGATGAAATAATTAGCACTTCTATTCTGTTAATTGCCACATCCCAGGAATCAATGAAAGGACTACTGAGTAATGGTCTTTTAGCCCTTTTAAAACACCCACAAAGTTTAGAATATGTAAGACAAAATCCTGGTAATATTGAAAATATTGTCGAAGAATTGCTACGTTATGATAGTCCTATTCAGTATGTCTCTCGTCGAGCAGTAGAAGACGTTGAGGTTTCAGGAAAAATTATTCATCGTGGGGAGTATGTCGTTATCTATCTCGGTGCAGTAAACCATGACCCTGAATACTTTTCTAATCCCCAACAACTGGATTTCAGTCGTCGCAAACCTAATTTGGGTTTTGGCGGTGGCCTTCACTATTGCATAGGAATGTTTTTAGCCAGGCTTCAAGTGCAAATCGCCCTAAATGCCATAGTGCAACGTTTGCCAGATATTTGCCTCAATACAGATAAATTAGACTGGTGCGAAAGCAAGATTTCAAGAAGATTAAAAACTCTTCCTGTCAAATTTACTCCTCTTGCTTAATCTCAAGGTCAATTTTAAAAAAGTGATCGCTATTCTCATAAATAACAGAATAGCAATCGCATTTTGGTTGATTTAGCTCAACAAGGGACCTGCGTAGGAATAATATCCCAGCCAGACACTCGCTCTGTAGAAGAATCAGACCAGCCATAAATGGTACATTATCAAAGCGCAAGTCCCCAACTTAAGGATAATGACTAAGCCGTGTAAATCTTCCAGATAGCACGATTATAGTAGTTAGCGTCGGCCCCAACCACGTTAGGACTTGCAAAACCACTAGAAGCTAACCAACCCCCTTCGGCTCCTCGATTGCCCCCGATGGGATTACCATCAGAGAACAAATAACGCTTAGTTTCTAGGTTTTCAATGAGAAAACCACCATTGGTGGGAATAATCTTCCAGAGAGCCCGATTATAGTAATTAGCATCGGCCCCTACTACTTTAGGACTTGCAAAACCACTAGAAGCTAACCAACCCCCTTCGGCTCCTCGGTTTCCTGTAATTGCAGACCCATCGGAAAATAGGTAACGTTTTGTTTCTAGGTTTTCAATCAGGAAATATTCACCAGAGGGAATAATCTTCCAATAAGCCCGATTATAGTAGTTAGCATCAGCCCCAACCACGTTAGGACTTGCAAAACCACTAGAAGCTAACCAACCCCCTTCGGCTCCTCGATCACCCTTGATGGGATTACCATCAGAGAACAGATAACGCTTGGTTTCTAGGTTTTCAATGAAAACTGTCTTATTAGTCAGATCTTTGAGTGCCGCATTAGCAGGAGTGACTACGGGTTTATAAGTTCCGCTAATACCATCAATTCGCAGACCAGTGGGCCCACCGATACTATGCAGTTTAAACTCCAGGGTGTTAGTTCCGACGACAAATCCCGTCGAAATTGAAAAACGACTAATCTTTGTCCACCAAGAGCTTAAAGCAACAGGTTTA
>NZ_JAPZSS010000058.1:0-10579 GCF_027532015.1 Microcystis sp. LE19-131.1A
CTTATGGTCAGAAATCGACCATTATGCCTTCTTGTCAAAAAATTTGTTCAATCTAGCTAACTACCATTATCGCCAATATTTCTTTGAAAACTCCCAAAAACTGAGTTTTAATCAACTCTATCATCTGGTATCTAAAACCTCTTAGCTTCACCATGAGTGATTATTGTTGACTGATCACTGAAAAATCTCTCCAACCTCCCACTTAAAAAGGGAAAGAGCTATGCTCTTCCCCTTTTTTTAAGGATTTATTCAAGATGATTGTAGATGCACAGCAGTCGAGGCCGAAATTACATTAAGCCTAACTGAGCAAGGATGCCTTTGTGGGTTAAGTATTCCGTAGCTACGCCAATAACGAAACCGAGCATGGCTAAACGACCATTCCAGTTTTCAGCGAAAGCGGTGAAACCGAGTTTGTTTTCTTGCTTATCCATGGTGAATTGCCTTCCTATAAGAAAATTGCGTTTAAGTCAAGTGCTTGATATTTAATGTAACATAACTTTCCAGACTATGCAACATTTCTTTACATAAATTTTATTGATGTTGGCCATAAACTTTTATGGGGGTAGGGTCAAGGGTGGGCAATGGCGGCCGAAAATCAAGCCTGATCCTAGTTCTCGGACTAAATAACGGTTTTCCCATCCCTGACCGAAAAAGATTACAATCAAGCGAAAGGTCAAGAATCGATCGCCGTCGAGCGAGGAGTGAATATGCGTGCCTTACTGATTTATCCCGTTTTTCCGCCGACTTTCTGGTCTTATAACAAAATTCTGGAATTAGTCGATCGCAAAGTCTTACTTCCTCCCCTGGGTATGGTGACGGTGGCGGCGATTCTACCCCAGGAATGGGAATTTAAACTGGTCGATCGCAATATTCGGGCAGTGACAGAAGCAGAATGGGACTGGGCCGAAATAGTCATTCTTTCGGGTATGATCGTCCAACGTCAAGATTTAATCGAGCAAATTCACGAAGCCAAACAACGGGGTAAACTGGTGGCCGTGGGGGGTCCCTATCCCACTTCTATCCCCCACGAAGTTGCTGAGGCCGATTTTCTGATTCTCGATGAGGGAGAAATCACCATCCCGATGTTTGTGGAAGCATTGGCAAAAGGAGAAACTAAAGGTGTTTTCCGCACCACAGAAAAACCCGATGTGACAATTACCCCGATCCCCCGCTACGATCTGCTCGATTTTGAAGCTTATGATTCCATGTCGGTGCAGTTTTCGCGGGGATGTCCCTTCCAGTGCGAATTTTGCGATATTATCGTTCTCTACGGTCGTAAACCCCGCACCAAAACCCCCGCACAATTATTAAAAGAATTAGATTATCTCTACGAGTTAGGTTGGCGCCGGGGCGTGTTCATGGTAGATGATAATTTTATCGGCAACAAGCGCAACGTTAAATTACTCCTCAAAGAATTAAAAGTTTGGCAAGAAGAACACCAGTACCCTTTCCGGTTTAACACGGAAGCGTCGGTGGATTTAGCCGCCGATCCCGAATTAATGGAAATGATGGTCGATTGTTATTTTGACGCGGTCTTTTTAGGGATTGAAACCCCCGACGAAGAAAGTTTACAATTAACCAAAAAATTCCAAAATACCCGTAGTTCGTTAACCGAGACGGTAGAAAAGATTATTAAAGCTGGATTGCGCCCTATGGCGGGATTTATCATCGGTTTTGATGGCGAGAAAAAAGGTGCGGCTGATCGCATTATTAATTTTGTCGAAGAAGCGGCCATTCCCACGGCTCTATTTGGAATGTTACAAGCTTTACCGAATACCGCCCTATGGACTCGCTTGGAAAAAGAAGGACGACTACGATTAACGGGGAAACAGGACATTAACCAAAGTACCCTGATGAATTTCGTTCCCACCCGGCCGATCGAAGATATTGCCACAGAATATATTGAAGCCTTCTGGACATTGTACGATCCAGAGGTATTTCTCGATCGCACCTATCGCTGTTTCCTGAAATTAGGCGCACCTAAAGCTAAACCAGCCTTTAAACTGCCTCGTCGGGCCGATCTCTATGCCCTAGCGGTAATTATCTGGCGACAGGGCTTTAAACGTTCCACTCGCTGGAAATTCTGGCAGAATTTATTCGGTATTTTGCGCCATAATCCCGCCAATGCCGAACACTATATCACTGTCTGCGCCCACAACGAGCATTTCCTGGAATACCGTCAGATTGTTCGGGATGAAATTATGGCACAATTAGCCGAATTTCAACGCCAAGAGGCATTAACAGCGGAAAAAACTGCCATAGCGGCCTAATTATTCCGAGGATGGGTTATTTACCCATCCTGAACATTTTCTGTCCTGATGGTGGGCGATCGATAAATCAATAATATTCCTAGTTTTCCGGTTAAAAATTCCCTCAATCTCTGCCAAAGCAATTCAGTATAATTTCTTAATTTTCTAGATATAATTACATTTTTTCCCTAAAATGTTAGCTGGAATACTGAATAAATCGAGAAAATCTGGATAAAGCCAGTATTTTTAGCTCCTTAACCCTATCAATCAAGCTAAAATCAATGATTACTCGTCAAGAACTTAAGAAACTACAATCCCTAACTCAAATACCCGCCCTTTCCATTCTCTTACCTACCCATCGCACCTCACCGGATAACAAACAAGACCCTATTCTCGTTAAAAATTTGGTCGATGAAGCAAAGCGCCGATTATCGGAAGAATTCTCTAAACGTGAAATCGAACCTTTGTTCGAGCGCCTCGATAGTCTAGTAGCTGAAATAGATTATCCTTATACTCTAGATGGGTTAGCTCTCTATATTGGTCCGGATATTGCCAAGCTTTATAACCTGCCTTTTTCTGTCCAGGCAAGGGTTGTCATCGATAAAACCTTTGCTACACGGGATTTAGTTTATGGATTACATCGAGAACAACCCTATTGGCTGTTACTATTAAGTCAGGGTTCTACTCGTTTAATCTCAGCTACAGGAGAAACTCTCGAAGAAATTCGCGATCAGAATTTTCCCCTAGAAATGACTGGACCGGGGGCCACCGCACCACTGCCCTTTGATGCCGATACCAGTTATCTAGATGATAGAATCCGGCGATTTTTCCAGCAGGTAGATAATGCTCTGGGTGAATACATTGACATTGATGATTCTTCCCCTTTGATTGTGGGTGGAGTGGTTCGTCAAATTTCCTTCTTTCAAGAAGTTTCACAGTACACATCAGCAATTGTTGGCACTTTAACCGGCAATTTTGACAAAACCTCACTGCCAGAATTAATTCCGCAAGTATTGCCGATTATGCATTCAGTGCGTCAGAATCAAAAAACTGAAGCTCTGCAAGCTTTGGATGCGGCAGTCAGCGCTCAAAAAGTTATCTCTACCCTGGGAGAAGTGTGGCGTTTAGCGCAGGAAGGTCGAGGAAAATTGTTATTAGTGGAGAAAAATTACCATGTACCCGCAGTTTTAAGCGAAAATGGTGACTTGATACTGGTGGAAAACGTCGGTGGTACGGAGGTAATCGATGACGCAGTGGATGAAATTATCGAAGTGGTATTGGCCAAGGGAGGACGTGTAGCTTTAGTCGAGGAGGATTCCTTGAACGATTACCAAAAAATTGCCTTGATTTTACGTTATTAGACCTAACACTCCGTTTCACAGGCCCCAATACTAACCCATTGACTAGAACCATCAGACCAGTATTCTTTTTTCCAGATGGGGGCATTATGCTTGAGAGTATCAATAGCATAACGACAGGCTGCGAAAGCTTCCCCTCGATGGGGACAACCCACCGCTACTAAGACGCTAATTTCACCGATTTTGAGCTTACCAGTGCGATGGTGAATGACAACTCGATTGGTGTCGGGCCAGGTTTGCCGAATTTGCCGAGCAATTTGCCGGAAAACCTCCATCGCCATGGGTTCGTAGGCCTGATAATCAAGATAAATAACCGGTTTACCGTCGGTTTGCTCCCGTACAGTGCCACTCATTAGTACAATAGCCCCATTAGCCCCATCATCGGCTAATTGATATACTTCCTGCAAAGATAAAGGAGCAAAACTGATGCGAAAACTATCTTGAGTCATGGATGCTTTTTTCAGTAAATAGTAAATAGTAAATAAGTAGCTGGTTATAATTAAATTAAAAATGGATTTTAGGTTCGATCCCCCCTGCCCCCCTTGATAAGGGGGGTGCCGATAGGCGGGGGGATCCCCCTTGATAAGGGGGGTGCCGATAGGCGGGGGGATCCCCCTTGATAAGGGGGGTGCCGATAGGCGGGGGGATCCCCCCTTAATCCCCCCTTAATAAGGGGGGCATCTGATAATTTTTAACGCCTACCTACTTAGTAATCAGTGAAGTGACAAGACAGCACTGTTAATGCCATTTAATACTCCTCACTTGATACTGCTCACTGAAAACTCAAATCTGATAACTGCTCACTGATAACTGATAACTGATAACTGATAACTGATTCCAGGCTGACAGCTATATTAATCCACAGCGCGGCGAATTTGAAGACAGCACCATTCTTGACGTTTCCACAGGGCAGCCACTGTCCAGCCGTGGCGTTCTAAAATATCTGTAACTGCTTGTGCTTGGGTGACAAGAATGCCGCTTAAAATTCCCCAGGTGGTGGGTTTTGCCAGACGGGTGATTTCTGGCATTAAAGCGATAATTGTCTCGGCTAAAATATTACAAACGATGCCATCAACACCATCGGGAATTAATTCTAATAACTCCTCGACACTACCCTGATTAACAGCTAAATTTTCGGGGTTAATCCCGTTGAGATGGCGATTACTATACGTCGCATTCACCGCCAGGGGATCTATATCGACAGCATAAACTTTTTTAGCCCCCAATAAAATCGCCCCGATCGCCAGTATGCCGGAACCACAACCGATATCGGCGATAATTTTATTCTCTGGATTGCTACTTAAAAGCATTTCTAGGGATTCTAGACATAATTGGGTGGTGGGGTGGGTTCCCGTGCCGAAAGCGGAACCGGGGTCAATTTTAATCACCAATCTCTGGTTATTTTCCGGGGGATTTAACCAAGCGGGACAGATCAAAAAGCGATCGCCGATCTCGCTAATTTGCCAATGTTGTTTCCAACTGCTGGCCCAGTCTTCCTCGTCCATTAACTGCCAATGGCTGACAGGTTCAGAAAAACCTAAAATCAAAGCATCCTGCTTTAACCAGAGGCTTAGTGCCTCTAAATCGGGCAATTGCGCTTTAATTTCTGGTATATAGGCCTTAACCTCTAAAGAGGATTGTTTTTTAGCAGTGGCCGTTCCCGAACAGCCAAAATCTTCCAGTCTCCAGAAAACCGTTTCTTCGAGACTAGGTTCGCATAAAACCGTAATTTCCCACCAACTATTAGACATATATCAGTTATCGGCTTCTGAAGGCAAGAGGCAACAGGCAAGAGGCAAAAGACAGAATCTGACAATTCTCCTACCTAAAAAGAAGGTTAGAAACTAAGCACATCAAAGCTTTTAGCTTAACCAATTAGGTCTGAGATTCGTCCCTTGTTATCAGTTATCAGATTTGGGTTTTCAGTCAACAGTATTAAGTGGCAAGTGCAGAGCTTTCCTTTCACTGATTACTGTTGACTGTTTACTGATAACTGATTTAATCTAGAGTTTTACTGTGTAAGCATCGCGGATACCGGGGACTTTAGTAATTTCCGAGAGAAGACCTTCCGGTAGAGGATCATCGAGACTCAGGGCCATAACTGCATCACCGCGAATAATTTTGCGTCCTACCTGCATACTGGCGATATTGACATTAAAACTGCCTAAAAGTGCGCCAATTTTGCCGATAATACCGGGCATATCTTGGTGAAGGGTGAATAACATATGATTACTCGGTGGCACGTTAATGGGGAACTCATCGAGGTCAGTAATGCGGATTTCTCCCGTACTTAACAGCGCTCCGGTGACGGAATGAGTCCCCATGGAACCATTAGCTTCCAAATGAATCGATCCCGAATAGTCGCGGGTGGAAGCATCCCGGGTTTCGATTACCCGGATACCGCGTTCCTTAGCTTCGATCGCCGCATTAACATAGTTTACCCGTTCCCGGAGGGCTTGGGAAAGTAAGCCCTTAATTGCCGCTACCACCAGAGGTTGACTGTCTTTAGTGGCCAATTCTCCCTGTAAACGGACATTTAACGAGTCACAGCGACCTCCTGCCAACTGACTGACAAGATTACCCATAGTTTCCGCTAATTGCAGGTAAGGGCGCAGTTTTTCCATAACATCGGGAGTTAGTCCGGGGATATTAACGGCCGAACGCGCTGGCAAACCGAGGAGGACATCGCGAATTTGTTCGGCCACATCAACAGCTACACCCACCTGTGCTTCCGTAGTCGATGCACCTAGGTGGGGAGTGAGGATGACGTTAGATAATTCTCTTAATCTAGATTCGCCTAAAGGTTCCTGTTCAAATACATCCAAGGCTGCCCCAGCAATTCTACCGGATTCGAGGGCTTCAATTAAAGCCAACTCATCGATAATGCCGCCTCTGGAACAGTTAATGATGCGAACCGTGGGTTTCATCTTAGCGATGGTTTCCCGACCGATGAGATGCTGGGTTTCGGGAGTTTTCGGGACGTGGAGAGTGATAAAATCGGACTCGGCAAAGAGTAATTCTAGATCCACCAGGGTGCAACCGAGTTGATCGGCCCGTTCTTTGGAAATAAAGGGATCGTAGGCGAGAATTTTCATGCCTAGGGATCTAGCAACGGTGGCGACATGGGAGCCAATTTTACCTAAACCGACGACTCCTAGGTTCTTTTTATAAACTTCTGTGCCGATAAAGCGATTTCTTTCCCATTTATTCGCTTTTACCGACTGATTGGCATTGGGAATATGACGGGAAAGGGATAACATCATGGCCAAGGCGTGTTCGGCAGCGGCGATCATGTTACCTTCGGGAGAGTTAACGACAATAATACCCTGACGAGTGGCCGCAGGAACATCGATATTATCGACTCCTACCCCTGCGCGGCCGATAATTTGCAGTTTGCTGCCCGCTTCGACGATTTCTTTGGTGACGCGGGTACTGGAACGGAGCATCAGTGCGTCGTATTCGGGGATAATTTGAATGATTTCCTCGGCGGATAGTCCTGTTTTCACGTCCACTTGGGCAACCTGTGACAGAATTTCTACTCCTACCGGATCGATCGAATCGGATACCAGAACTTTGGCCATAATCTTTATAACGTGCTTTTTTCAGTCTACGGGCAAATGCTAGACCAATACTGGTATCTAGCCGCAATAGCCCATTTTAGAAGCAAAGGGTGCAGTCTATGGCAAAATTAGCGAAAAGATTTTAGGTTGTTATTCTTAATTGTCGTCCATAGGGTTGATGTCAGGCTCTTGCCGTTGTCACTGAGATATGCCTAATTTAATCACGGTGGCGATCAAGTTTTCCGCTCCTTTTTCTAAGGCTTTTTCTAGGGCTGTCATTGCTTCTATTTGAAAATTTCTAAGTAGCTGGTTATGATTAAATTAAAAATGGATTTTAAGTTCGATCCCCCCTGCCCCCCTTGATAAGGGGGGTTTCTGATAATTTTTAACGCCTACCTACTTATGATATTCACACAGTAGAGAAAAAGCCAAAAACCTCCGTTATACTTAACGGAGGCTGGTTAATTAATTAACAATTTTCAGCTACAATTTCGCCCCACATTCAGGACAGAATTTATTATTCCAACTGTTAACCGCGCCACAACTGGGACAATTGTGCATTTCACAACCCCCGGTGACAATTTTCGGTAAACCAATCATACGGGCATTACTTTGGCCGGGGGCAACCATGGGATAACAATTTTCGTCTTTAGTCACGATCGCATTGACCAAAACTGGACCATCATGGGCCAACATTTCGGCAATTTTTGCGGCTAATTCATCTCGATGGCGAATAGTAATCCCTTTAATGCCGTAAGCTTGGGCTAACAGTTCCACATTTGGCATTCCCGCTTCCATATTGGAATTAGAATAACGTTCCCCATAGAAAGCTTCTTGCCATTGACGTACCATACCCTGCCAACCATTATTAATAATAATCGTCTTGGCATGAATATTAAATTGGGTTAGGGTGGCCAATTCCTGTAGATTCATTTGGAAACTGGAATCACCACTAATACAGATGACCTCCTCATCGGGAATAGCCACCTTTACCCCCATCGCAGCAGGTAAACCGAAACCCATCGTCCCCAATCCCGCGCTAGAAATCCAACGTCGGGGGCCATTTTTGAGGAATTGGGCCGCCCACATCTGATGCTGGCCCACATCGGTGGTATAGTAGGCGTGGGGTGCCTGACGGCCCACCTCAACGATTACTTCTTGGGGAGAAAGTCTGCCTTCCGGTAGGGGTACTTGCAGGGGATAATCTTGGCGCCAGCGCTCGATCTGGGCTAACCAAGCTTGGGTGCGATCGGAATTAGTGGGATAATCAAATTCTCTGGCTTTTTGGAGTATTTGTTCTAAAACTACCCGCACATCCCCGACAATCGGCACGTCAGGGGCGCGATTTTTGCCCACTTCCGCCGGGTCGATGTCCACATGAATTACCTTAGCTTTTGAGGCGAATTCGTCCAATTTCCCCGTTACTCGGTCATCAAAACGAGCGCCGACGGCAATTAATAAATCACACCCGGTCACGGCAAAATTAGCGTAGGCAGTGCCGTGCATTCCTAACATTCCCACCGAGAGGGGATGATGTTCATCAAAAGCACCGATCCCCATTAACGTGGTGGTAACGGGTAACTGAAAACGCTCGGCAAACTCGGCAATTTGGGCGTGGGCATTAGCCGCGATCGCACCTCCGCCAACGTAAAGTAAGGGTTTTTCGGCGGTTTCCAAGAGGTGCAAAGCGGCCTCGATTTGACGGCGATTACCCTTAACCGTGGGACGATAACCGGTTAGTTTCACATCTCCCGGTTCGACGGGGATATAATCGCATAGTTCTAAACCGACATCTTTGGGAATATCGACTAAAACCGGTCCCGGTCGTCCTGTACTGGCGATGTGGAAGGCTTCAGCGACGATTCTCGCTACTTCCCGGGCATTTCTAGCCACATAGGAATGTTTAACAATCGGGAGAGTAATACCATAAATATCGGTTTCTTGGAAAGCATCGGAACCGATGGCCGCCCGGCTGACCTGACCGGTGATAATTACCATCGGGATGGAGTCCATGTGTGCGTTAGCGATGCCTGTCACCAAATTGGTCGCCCCGGGGCCGGAAGTACCGAAACAGACCCCGACTTTGCCGGTAGCCCTAGCGTAGGCATCGGCGGCATGGGCGGCCGCTTGTTCGTGGCGCACTAAAATATGTTGTAATTCTCCCCGCTCTTCAAAGCGGTAGAGTTCGTCATAGATGGGCAGGATCGCACCTCCGGGATAACCGAAGATGTGCTTAACGCCATGACGTTTGAGACTGTCCATCAAGGCATAAGCACCAGAACAACGCTGGGGAACCGTTGTTAAAGAGTTATTGGGCTTGGGAAGTGATGAAACCACAGGGCAAACCGTCCAATTTCTAACTAGAGGGATAATTGCAATTCTGTTGCCTAGGATGCAACTTGAAAAATAGCAAAATTGATAACCTTATACTTTTAGTGTATTCCATCTCACCTTTTTGGCTGCAGTTTTTTTTCTTTTTGCATCTTACCCATGCAATATCTGGGAAGTGGGGTGTGGGGTGTGGGCTTCGGCCGTGAGCTCAGCGTTCGACTGAGCGTTCGACTGAGCGTTCGACTGAGCGTTCGACTGAGATCACGCCGAAGTCTCACGCCGAAGTCTCACGCCGGAGTCCGAACGGTTTCTGCTTCTTTCCCGAAGGATTTTTCGCACTTGCCTTAACAGATTTACTCTGTTCTGGTCTTATGGTCGCTCTACAGACTGACACCGCAAGCCCTGCGGCCAAAATGTTTTTACTGGCGTTAATATCTCGGTCATGGTGAGTCCCACAGTCTGGACAGTCCCATTCTCGAATATTTAACGGCATTTTCTCAGCAATATACCCACAATTACTACACCTTTTAGAGCTAGAAAACCATCTATCTATTTCGATGTAATTTCTCCCATACCAAAGGCATTTATAGGCTAATTGTCGGGTAATTTCTCCCCAACTAACGTCAGATATTGCCTGAGATAATTTCGGGTTTTTGACCATATTCTTGACGGCTAAATTCTCAACCACAATCGTTTGGTTTTCCCGAACTAATTGAGTGGTTAGCTTATGTAAATGGTCTTTTCTGCTATCGGTGATTTGAGCGTGAATCCTTGCTACTTTGATTCTTGCTTTTTCCCGATTTTTTGACCCTTTCTGTTTTCTAGAAAGGCTTTTTTGGGCCTTTCGCAATCTCCGATAATGCTTTTTAAAATGCTTGGGATTAGATACCTTGTCTCCATCGCTGGTAATCACAAGGCTACTAATTCCTAAGTCAATTCCAATGGCTTTATCGGTTGGGGGTAATGGCTTAATCGTTGGGTCATCAAATCTAATTGAAATATGCCAACGTCCAGAAGGATGTAATCTGACTGTTACTGTACTTGGGTCACAAGCTTCTGGGATTTGTCTTGACCATCGAAT
>NZ_JAPZSS010000135.1:0-53877 GCF_027532015.1 Microcystis sp. LE19-131.1A
GATTTCTGTGACTTCCACCTTTAAATCATTCACATCTTGTTGGAGACTGTCAAATTTTTGATTAACATCTTTTTGGAGACTGTCAAATTTTTGATCCATAGCCCTTTGGAGATTGTCGATTTTCTCATCTACATCTCTTTGAAGACTGTCAATTTTCTGATCCATATCTCTTTGGAGACTGTCAAATTTTTGATTAACATCTCTTTGGAGAGAGTCAATTTTCTGATTAACCTCTTTAATGCTATCTTTAATTTCTTTCAGGACAGATTCGAGAGAATAGGTAACGGTTTCGCCAGTTTGTGTCATAATTAACAACCTCTTACAAATAACTACTTTCTTGACATAAAAAATTAAGGTTTATTACCAAGAAAAAAGCCGCGCAATCCTAAAGTTACCACGGCACTTAAAAAAGCTACGACCATGGGGATAATCAGGGATTTAAACCCTTTTAAGTCCGCAATATCTTTAACTAGGATTGCATAACTATCTTCAACTTTTTCCAGTCGTTTATCTATTCTTTCGACTTTCTGGTCAAGAGTTTTAATATCTCCCTTGGTTTCTGTGACTTCCACCTTTAAATCATTAACGTCTTTTTGGAGACTGTCAAATTTTTGATTCATATCTTTTTGAAGACTGTCAAATTTTTGATCCATATCTCTTTGGAGACTGTCAAATTTTTGATCCATATCTCTTTGGAGACTGTCAATTTTCTGATTAACATCTCTTTGGAGATTGTCAATTTTCTGATCCATATCTCTTTGGAGACTGTCAAATTTTTGATTAACATCTCTTTGGAGATTGTCGATTTTACTCTCGATCCTTGTTAGGACAGATTCGAGAGAATAGGTAACGGTTTCGCTAGTTTGTGTCATAATTAACAACCTCTGGTCGATAAGGCCAAATATAATTAGGTTATACTGAAAAAGTTTGGCGTTGGTGTGGGGTTTTACCCATTTTCAGGGAAAAAGTCCCTGAATTTTCCCTCTGATCACTCCAATGGCCGGCACTGTTTGATTTGAAAAAAGCCTAAAGATATTATCCAACAAAGTTTTTAGATTTATTCAGCCAGCCCTAAGTATTCCCCTATTGCCTATTGCTAGGGACTAAGGACGATTACGCTACCGAAAAAATTCCATTGTGGCCAGAGATCGATCATGGTAATTTAAGAAAGCGATCGGGGAACTCTAACAGGGAAGATCCCGACCCTAACCAGGGAGTGACTGTTTAACCGTCTGTCCTATGTACAAGTCTATTACTGTTTTAACGCTGCTGACGGGAATTATCGCCGTTGACGTGGTTTTTGCTCAATCCACTGTTAATCTTCCCATCACAGTTCAACAGGGAGAATCCTACGAAGCATTATTGACTAGAGCATCGCAATTAGCCGAGAAAACTATCATCAGTCGTTTTAATCAACAACAGGGTATTAATAAAATTGATTTATTGATAACGGCCGAAAAATCAGGTGCGATCGCACCTTTGCTCTCGGTGAAGGTGTCCCGTCAAGATTGGTTTGGTCATCCCAATATTCAACGCTGGGCTAATGTTTTTCCCTTTGGCAAAGATCTCCTCGGTTTTAGCTCTCCCGCACCCGTCGTCACTCCGAAAAGTCCCCCCGCTGCCGTTAATCCCAGTCCATCTCCAGCAGCATCTCCCGGCGCTACCACTCCTCCTCCTCCCCCTACTTTACTCTTCGAGGATGAGCCGAATAATGCTCCCCCAATCCCCATTCCTAACCAAAGATTAACCACTCCAGCTAATCGTTAATCGATAGGAAAAGGACGGGCTTTCGGAAGATATATTGACTTTTAAGTAGCAAAACGGGGCTGAAACCAGTCTAGGGGAAAAATATCATCTTCTTGGGCGGTTTCTGTCCAACCAGTGACACTCTCAAAACAAGTCCCCGTCAAGTTAGCACCCCTCAAGTCCGCTCCCTGTAGATTTACCTGTTGTAAACGCGCTCCCGCTAGATTAGCACCCGCTAAATTGGCCCCGCGTAAATCACTACCCGTCAGACGTGCCTCACTAAAATTAGCCCTTTCTAAATTGGCCCCTTGAAAGTCCACCTCTTTCAGAAAAGAGCCCCTAAAATTGGCTTCCCTTGCGGAAATCTGACGACATTTAGCCCCACTTAACCGCGCTTCCTGCAAATTGGCCCAATTGAGATTGACTTTATCTAGGGTTGCCTCCAAGAGATTAACTAAGTATAAATTCGCCCCGCATAAATTCGCCCCGCATAAATTCGCTCCCCGGAGATTAGCATGGGAAAGATCCGCCCCACTTAAGCGCGAGTTACGCAGGTTAGCCTGTACCATAAAGGCCCCGGTGAGATTGGCTTTGGTTAAGTCCGCTTCCACTAATTGCGCTTGACTTAATTTGGCATAGGTTAAATTCGCCCAATTCAAACTCGCTCCCCGCAGATTTGATTTAGTCAGAAAAGAGCGGCTCAAATTAGTTCCGCGCAAATTGGCCGCAGCAAAATTGACAGCGATTAGAGTCACTTGTTGTAGATCTAGACTCATCAAGTCAATGGCTAAAAAATCCCGTTCTCCTTGTTCGTAGAGTCTTAGTAACTGATTAACTTTCATCTCCCTTCTTCTACTTATAAGATGGTGGTTAAGAAGTAATCAACAAAAGCACCTAAAAACTTTGTCCGATAACTAACTCAGCTTTTAGATAAGAAATTTATCAGGCTCTCTTTTGAGTTTATGTAAAGTTTTTTGTCGATTTTTTAAGAGAAGATAACGCGAACAGCAAGTTAATTTTCATCATAGTTAAGTAGCTTGGCTAAAACAGTTGCACTGGTTTTTCCAATTCTACCCCAGTCCATCGGGTAATCAGTATCTGAAACTACTCTTGTTAAAAAACTTATCTATTGTTCAAACTCGATTATATTTAACCCAGCCAATTCTCCGTATTTTATCCGATAAGAGCGGTGGAGCCGAGAGGACTTTCAGGGTATTTTTACCCAAATCAATAGAGACGTTGCTAGGCAACGTCTCTACAAAAGTGGTATTTAATCAAGCTACTCAGAAACAGACAGAGGGGAAACCTTTTGGGCTTGAGCGAGATAGTACCATCCCGACGGGACAAATACCAGTGCGCTTAGGGTGGTTCCCATCACCCCGATGGAAATACAGAGAGCGAGGGGTTCCCAAAAAGCGCCGCCGTAGAGAAATAATGGCACAAATCCCGTCACCGTGGTTAAGGTAGTGGTGAGAATGTGACGGGTGGAAGCAATGACCACTTCCCGGATTGCCTTTCGTTGGCGTTGAAGATGGGGAGGTAAAGCTTGTAAAGCCGCCACCACGACAATAGAATCATTAACGGAAACCCCAACTAAGCCGATAGTGCCTAAAATGGACATGAATCCCAAGGGATATTCAAATAACCAGAGGGAAAATAAGGCTAGTCCAATTGAACTAATACCGACGACAGTAACTAGGGCAGCAAGACGGAAGGAGTTAAAAGAAAGAACAAGGGTTGATAGCATTAGAATCGCCAAGACTCCCACACTAGCAATTAGATTAGCCACAGCCGTATCTCTTTCTTCTTCCTCTCCGCCAAATTCGAGCCGATACCCTGCCGGAAGGGAAAATTTGCCCGATTCTAAGTTTTGGCGAAATTCGTCTAAAACCGTTGCAGCGATCGCATCAGCTTGAACATAGGCCTTCACCGTATTAATTCGCTTGCCATTTCGTCGAGGAATCGTGGCTAATTCGGGGAGAAAATCAAATTCTGCCACGGAGGAAAGGGAAATATTCGCCCGTTCAGCAGTGGCGGAATTACCGAGAATATTTAAAGAGGCAATTTGTGGCAGTTGCTCGCGATCGCGATTAGCGACTCGGACTCGTACGGGTAATTCTTCCGTTGCTTCTAAAATCGAGCCACCCACAGAACCTTCTAAAAGGTTATCCAATTGACTTGCGATCGCCGCATTATCCAAACCAATCAGTCGAGCTTTTTCTTCATTAATTTTTAAGGCTAATTTAGCTTGAATTTCACTTAAATCAGCAACAGAATAGGTTATTTCGGGTATTTTTGCCAGTTCTTCCCGTAAGGACTCGCCAATTTTCCTTAACATCTCCAATTCTGAGCCATAAACCCTAATTTCGATCGGAGCGCCCACCGGTGGACCCTGTTCTAGGGGGCTGACTAATACCCTAGCCATCGGTAGAGCTTGACTTAATTGTTTTTGTAAGGTTTCGATCAATTGGGGATTATCAGAAACTTGCCGAAGTTGAATCAATGCTTGGGCAAAATTAGGAGAGTCTTTGACGCCATCGGAGAGATTATAGTAGAAGGGGGGAGCATTACGCCCTAAAAACCAGTGAACTTCTGCAATTTCTCGATGATCTAGCAGTATTTTTTCAGCTTGAGCCACTTTTACCTGAGTTACTTCTAGGGTTGTGGTGGGGGCCAGTTCGATTTCTAGGGTTAACTGATCTCGTTCTGCCGGCGGAAAGAATTCTTCCGGGAGAGTGCCGGCGACAACAAAGCCAGCAATTGGAATAATCAAGCCAATAACCAGACCTAATACGGGAAAATAGAGAATTAACTTCAAAATTTGGCGATACAACTCCGTTAGGAGCGGTAAATTAATTCCCGTATCCCACCAATGGGTTTTTGTCTGGTGCGATCGATGAGTCAGTTGATATAAACGTAAACTGAGAATAGGAATAATCGTTAGGGACAAAATTAGAGAACTAACCAAGGCTAAGATCACTGTTTGGGCGATAGTACGCACGAATTCGCCGGTGCCTCCTTGCAAAAGAGCGATCGGCATAAAAGACAAAATCGTGGTTAGGGTAGAAGCTAAGAGGGGAATCCCTAACTGTTTAACGGTTTCAGCAACAATATGTTCGTGAGCTATTCCGGTCCGTAGTCCTTTTTGCAGTTCATCGACAATCACAATAGCGTTATCGATCAAAAGTCCCAAAGCAATAACAATTCCTGTCACCGACATTTGATGTAGGGGAATTTGCCAGAGATTCATACCGGCAAAGACCATCAGGATCGATAAGGGCAAGGATAGACTTACTACCAAGGCGGACTGCCATCCCATCATCACAAAAGCTGTCCCCATGACACAGAGTAGCCCTAGGATCATGTTGCTGAATAATCCATCGATTCGGTTAGCCACATAACGATTTTGGGCAAAAATTATCTTGAGGCTAACACCTTGGGGGAGAGAGGGTCGAAACAGGTCTAACTTGGCCTGGGCTGCCGTTGTCCATTCATCTATGCGTTGCCCCGATTCCATCATAGCGGCCACCACAATAGCCGGTTTACCGTTAATAATAGTTAGTTCTGGCGGCGGTTCTTGAATTCCCCTGGTAACTAGGGCGATATCTCCTAAACGGGTAAATTGTCCCTCATTACTGTAACGAATCGGAATTGCTCGAATCCGAGAGAGTGATTCTAAACTGGTATCGACTTCCAATAATAAATTATTGCGATTGCTGCGAAGTTGTCCGGCGGCGACCTTGGCATCACTGGTTTGAATTTGTTGGGCAACTTCGACGGCGGTTAGGCCCAGGGAGGATAATTTCACCGGATCGATTTCGACTAAAATTTCCTCGGCCGGAACCCCGACTAATTCGACCCTTTCGGTTCCCCAAAGGGCTTCTAATTCATCGAACAGTTCTTGGCCAAGTCGGCGTAAAATAGCGTAATTAGGAGCGGTATCTAGCTCCCAAAGGATGGCAGTCAATAAACTAAAGGCTTGACTATATCCTTCTTCGTATAAGGGTCTTTCGGCTTCTGGGGGTAGTTGCGGGATGACATCGGTAATCCGATCGCGAATGCGTGACCAGACGGGATCCACATCAGTCACTTCATCTTTAAGTTCAATATTGACCGTGGAACTCCCTAATTCTGAGGAGGACTCAATCAGGCTAATTTCTTTGATGCTAGAGAGAGATTGTTCAATTTTTTCGGTCACTAGGGATTCGACCCGATAAGGACTGGCACCGGGTAAATTGGTGGTAATGGTGGCACCTCGATTAATTGTTTCGGGATCTTCCATGCGCGGCAAAATTTGAAAGGAAGACAATCCCCAGACAATAATCAGAATTAAGGTCAGAATTAGTAATCTAGGTTTACGTTCAAATAAGTTATTCATTGGAGATTATTAGGGATAATAAAGCTGATTAATGACCGCTGACTACCAAATTTCCACCATTTGCCCTGGTACGATGCGGTGAACCCCTTCGACGATCACCCGATCACCGGAGGTGAGCGTCCCGCGCACCAACAAGCGATCGCCTTGAATCGCTAGAACTTCTAAATCTTGGCGTTTGACGGTAAATTGTCGAGGATTATCGGGATTAGCTGCTCCTAGAACATAGGAAGACCATAATCCTCTCGTGCCTTGTACTAAAGCTTCTGTGGGCAACCAATAGCCCGATTGTGGAACTGATTGAGATAGTTCTAGGCTGACCACTTGCCCCGGAATCAGGCCTTGAGTCTGATTTAAACTTAAAATAACCGTGGCGGTACGGGTAGTCGGATCAATTTGGGGTAGGGTTGAAGTGACTTGTCCTGTTACTATTTTGTCACCAATTTTTAAACGATGTTTACTCCCAATTGGTAATTTTTCGGACTGGTCAACGGGAACCCCTATACGCGCTTCCAGTTGATTACTTTCGACCAAACGAACGATCGGATTACTTGCAGAAACAACAGTGCCAATATTGACGTGAAGGAGGGCAATAGTGCCATCGTAGGGTGCTTTAAGTTGGCTTTTCTCAATCTCTAAGTTAATATTCTTCAGTTGGGCATCAAATTGGTCAATAACGGCTTTTTGCAGAGAAATCAATTCGGGACGAGTACCGGCCTTGAGTTCATCTAATTGACTTTGGGCTTCATCAATTCTCGCTTGTTGTGCATTAACATCTGTTTGCACTTCTTCGAGTTGTTCTCTAGTAATTGCCCCTTCTTGATACAATCCTAGCCGTCTTTGGTATTTAGATTGGGCTAAAGCTAATTGTTCCCTGAGATCTCGGACTTTTGCTTGGGCTGCAGCGATACTTTCTTTCCTGGAACCAGCTTGTAATTCTTGCAGTTTAGCCGTCGCTTGCGATCGCTGGGCGATGAGTTCTTGTTTTTGTGCTTCTAAATTGCGTGTATCTAGAGTAGCAATTAAAGTACCTCGGCGTACCTCTTGACCCTCTTGAACCAATAAACTAATTAATTGTCCCGAACGCTCAAATCCTAGTTCACTTGTCCGTTTAGCCACAATATTACCCGTATAACGGCGCGGTTCTTGGTGATGGGTGACAGGACTTAAAGTTAAGGTTCGCACCGGTAAGGCTGCCGTCTTGCTCTTATCGATTGCTAACGAAGCGGTTTCTTTTGAGGTGGTGGATTCAGAGGTGTCTTCTAAGAGGACATTACGCAGGGTAGGATAGGCAAAAACCGAGGTGGCCGCTAGGATACCAGTAATAATTAATCGCCAAGGCAATCGCAGTTTTTTGATGGCAGTTTCTTGCTGTTTAGTGACAGGATTGGGGGAAGTCATAATCTAGTTCCAAATGAGTAGGGTTTTGTCAAGAGTAATAACAGATTAGCGAGGAAAGAACTATTTTTTGATCGCATAAGGCCGTAGGACAAAAGCCGCTGCTAGGGATAATATACCGGCGCACAAAAAGGCAATTTGTACCCCCCAGGGGTTATCAGGAGTTTTCCCGAAAGAAAGGATTAATCCTGTTAGAAAAGACCCCGCACCTTGGCTAAATTGAATTAGTAGCCCCCTAGTTCCAAAAAATATTGCTTCTCGTCCCATTCCCTGTTGCTCCGCATCTTGATCGATAATGTCCGATAACATGGCATTCGGCAGACTAAAAAAGCTGGCTAGAGCTAAATTAGCGATGATCGAAAGGATTAACCAGGGAATCAAAGAATCTTGCCACCAAAAACGACCACAGGCCATGGCAATCATACCCAGACCAACCCAGATTAAAGAACCTTGAAAAACCAGTTTTTTGCCATATTTTCGCGCTAAGGGTAAAACCAGGGTAAATCCAGCCAAGGCACTACCGACGATAATAGTATTAATCACGGCGGCAAAACTTACCTCTCGTTTGAGGAGAGCAATTACTAAAAAAGTCGGAATCACCGAGATAATACTAATCACCATCCACGCCAAAATCATGGTGATCATATAGATACAAAAAGTCCGATTGGTAAAAGCCGCCGTTAAGGTGGTTTTAAAGTTAGGATATTTCCCCTTAGAAGGACTATATTCTTCTTTTTCTAGCAAGGGCATAGCTAGAGTAATTAGCCCAATAAGACTAATAGCAATACCCATTCCCTGAAAGCCATAGCTATCAGTTAACCAAGGGGCAATAATCCCACCAATGGTGGCACCAACTAAACCAAAAATTCCGATTTGAGTTGATAATTTAACTCTTCCTTCTGGGCTTTTAGCGAGAGTGGGCAACCAGGCTAAATAGGGAACATGATAGGATGCCATACCCACATAAAACACCCAAAGCATGGTGACTAAATAAATGAAGTAAGTGGTTTGATTTAAGTTATTAGGGGGATTAAACAACAGGATAAAACCACCAATTAAAGGGACTAAACTGGCCAGTATAAATGGTCTTCTTTTGCCCCAAGGACTCCAAAAGCGATCGGAAAAATAACCGACTACTGGCTGCACAAAAGCCCCAGCAATACGGCTAATCATTATCGCTATCCCCACTAAAGCAGAGGGCAATAAAATGGATAAGTTATAGTCATTGGGAATGCCCGGGTCGTAGCGATAGATTAGCATGGTTAGAAGGGCATTGTTAACGATAAAGTTACCAAACCAACCAGTGATATAAGGAAGATAATCTATTCGGAGATGTTGCCATTTGCTGGAAGTGCTAGAAGTCATTAGAATTGGGGGAGAGATGGGCAGTTAGCAGTAGATTGTTAGGCTTATTTAAAGAAATTCGTAGCGACCAGGTGAGAGAATGCGATGGGGATCCAAGCTGTCTTTAATTTTCTGGATTAAACAACTATAATCGTCTTGGGCTGCGGGTAAACTATTCATAGAGTGGGTACTAAGACGGTAGGGATAATAACCTTGATTGATCAATTCTGCCAACATTTCATCGTGACAATTTAAGGCTTTTTGGTCTTCGCCTTCTAGCAATCGATCATAAAAAATGGCAGCATTGATGTTAATATTGCGCTCGGTAACACAGTTAATGCCGATATTGGGTTCATAACCATATTTTTGAGCGATGCTGCTGATAATATTGAGAGCATTTCTGAGATGATTTCCCAGAAAAGGAACAGCGGGAACACACCAAATCATGCCACAGGCATCCAGGTCTAAATTCAACCTATCGGTGGGGGGCGTTTTTTTGCGCCAATAGGCCATCTTCAGCACTTTTTCGGTAATCATTCCTCGTTGGGGATTTTTGTGATAAATTAAATCCACCTTGTCCTTAATTTCCACACCAGTAAATACTTTAAAAATGGGACTCATTTTGCTGGCCATTTTGAACTTATTTTCATCAAAAAACATAAGTTTATTGACAATTCCTTTCAAGGCTTTTTCAATTAGGTTTCTTTCGACTTTTCCCTGTTCTGGTGAAGCCGAATATAAAGCACCTTCTCCTATCCAAACACCGCCACCCCATTGATGACTTAATTGTTCTAATAAATCGGGGGGTAAAGGGGTTTTTTCTTGGCATTCCTGCCAGGGATATTGTTGTTGAATAGACAACATTCGGTAGTTATTATTAATGTGGAAGGTGGTTTTAATTACCCCTGCCATTTTCAGTTGACGTAGTTTATCGATCAATAACTCTAATTTATTTTCCTGATCGATGCTATAGAAAAAAGCCTGAAAATATTCAGGATAGGGGGTTAACCAAAAAGTCATTTTGGTGACGATTCCCAGGTTAGATTGGGTAAAAATTCCATCAAAATAAGGACCGACTCCCCAACGATTGACCGCCCCTATTTGGGAATTTTCAAAGCGATTAAATCCCGTATGAACACATTCACCGGTGGGCAAAACTACTTCCATTCCACAGACATGATTAAAGCGATCGCCCAAAGGTCCTTTGGCTTCACCTCGTTCGAGAATATTGCCAATAATACTAGAATCAGGAGTCGAACCGGTGACACTCATTAATAATTTATTGCCATTTTTCTGCAAAAAATCGTAGAGTTGTCGCTGAGTAACACCCGCTTCAATAGTTACATAAGCTAGGGTTTCATTATAATCCAAAATCTGATTTAATCGACTCAAATCCATTAAAACCGAACCGGTGCGGCTAGGAACTCGCGAACCATAACCCCAATTTTTACCCGTACTAATAGGATAGACAGGGGTTTGATAGCGATTAGCAATTTTTAGAGATTCTTGGACTTCTTGACGATTACCTGGGCGAATAATTGCCGGGATTTTAGCATCGGTTTCGTAGGTAGCGGTCTCGGCTTCTAGGCGTTTTTTGTTATCGGTGCTGACATATTCGGAGCCTAATAAATTTTCCCATTCTTGTAGAGCGTTAGTTAAATTGTCGCTAATAATATTTTCGGAAACAATTAGAGAGTCCATAGTATTTTTTTTCTCCTTGAAATTCAGGTATGAAGGGTAATTAAAGGGCCCTAGGGAACCGGCCCTGCTATCCGTGGCAATTAACTTTTAAGCGGTTGCTGTTTGCGAGAGAAAATTGCGCTAAAACTAGGAATAAAACGGGGAGTATTGGCGAAAACTGCTTGATAATTGGTGTCTTGACTCAAAGCTTCTTCTTCAGCCGGAATGCGTTGGATTAATAACCAAGCATTCAGGAGACTAAAGACTATAGATGTCAGATAAGCGGTATGAAACAGGGGAACCACCGCTAATTCCGTGATCATGGCCCACCAGTTAGGATGACGGATATATTGATAAATGCCATTGTCGATCACGGGTGTCTGAGGAACCGTGACCACCTGATGAATCCAGCGATCGCCCAAGGCTTCAATGGAGGCATAGCGGAGCTTTTGAGCTAAAAAAGTAGTAATTAGGGAAAATAAAGCCAATGCTGGAATAAAAGGTCGATCGAGCAGATAAACTTCCCCGATCATGCAAAGCATCCAGCTAGATTGGAAAATCTTGACGAATCCCACATAATTAGAACTATGCAGTTTGCCACCTTCCGCTAAGACTTTGGCCATATTCTGTTTACTCAGACGAGTAACGCGCACTCGTTGGACAATAATGTAACTAATCAGGGCAATGAAAACTATTTGGCTTAACATCCTTAAATATCCTTAGAATTGAACTAAAATGGCTTCTTGAGCAAATCCAGGCCCCATGGAAATTATTAATCCGTAGGAACCCGTGGGAGGATGGGGACGGGAGAGGGTTTCATCGAGAATGCAGAGGATAGTAGCAGAGGCAATATTGCCAATTTCTGCCAAAATATCCCAACTAACCTGTAAAACATCCGGTTCTAACTGAAATTCTTCAACTATTGCATCGAGAATCTTTGGACCCCCCGGATGCACCATCCAACAGACAATTTCCTCGAGGGAAACTCCTGTTTTTTCCAGTAAAGATGTCACCGCTTTTCTCACCCCACCCTTGACGTAATCAGAGACTTCTGGGCGAAGAATTTGGCGAAAACCGTAGTCTGTTAAAGGTAATGCCATTAAATGCTCTGTGTGGGGCATTAACAGCGATTGAGTGCCGATAATCTTCAGTTTTGCTTTACCTTGCTTGACTAAGGGATGTTCATCTCCCGCTAAGAGAACCGTGCCGACTCCATCGCCAAATAAAGCCGCTACCACAAGGGTCATAATGATATTGCTATATTGAGACGGATCTTCGGGTAATTGTCCCAATAATTCCGTTAAATCGCTATGAATTGACCCTTGCCAAAGGCCAGAGGAGGGATCGGTGGTAAACAAAATCGCTGTTTCGGTGGGATGTCCTTGCAGATAATCGTTTACTCTGGCTAATCCTTGGGCGCCTCCCAAACAGCCGACACCCGATAACGCTTGCCGCTTGATATCGAGGGAAAAATCTAGACGATTGAGGAGTAAACTTTCTAGGGAAGGAACGGAAGGAAGAACAGTAACGGAAGTAACTAGGGAGATTTCTTTGGGAGAAAGAGCGGCTTTTTTGAGCAAATTAGTTACTGTCGATGTTACTAAATCCATAGTTAGATCGACCATTTGACGAAAGGGTTGGGCGATTCCGGGAGGATTATCGGCATCGAATTCATCTAGGGGAATAGTGAAGTATCGCCCTTGAATTTTGACATTACTGAAAAAACGATGAATTTGTTCTAAATCAAAAAAGGTTTGTTCCTGGAAGTCGAGTTGATTTTCTCGGCAATAATCTTGAAGAAGATTAGCACAATGATTTCTGATATTGACTTCTAGAACTTCTTGGGGATAGTAATGTTCTGGAAAACCAGTAGCTGTCTCAATAATGTAGGGCATTGGAGTTAAGATAGAGGGATTTCAGGGGGTTAATTATGGTGGGAGATTTAAGCCAGTAATCGGCGAGCTAATCCTTGGGCTTGGCGTATATAACCCAATTTGTCAATCACTAAGGAGTGAGTACCGCTATGGTGTTTATTGTCGGCGCTTAAATTGGCACTAATTTGACGTTTTAGCTTTTCAAATTTATAGACAAACCGGGATTTTTTATCCTGAGCTTGTAGATAAGCGGCCACTAAATTACTTTGTTCTTCAAATACTCGCCAGTGGGTGCCAGTGGGATGAACCATTCCGATGACAAACAGGTTATTTTCCTCTGGGTGAAAAACATTCATATAGAGGTTAGGCTGGGTGGTTCCTTCTTGCCAATTTAAATCAGATTTGTCAATAAAAGAAAATTCAATTTTGTAACCAGTGGCGTAGATAATCAGATCAATTTCTTCTGTACTGCCATCGGCAAAAATAACTTTCTTTCCGTCTAATTGTTGAATATTAGGCTTATGGGTGACATCTCCATGCACATAATAACGATAGATTTGTTGGTCACTATTGGGAATAATTAGACCGTTACTTTTACAGTCTGTAGGAATATTGAGTTTTTTGAGATTAACTCCTTGTAAGAATAGAGCTATTGGTGATAATAAAGCCATCATTTTCATGTGTTCTTGGGCTGGAATTAGATTCATGATTGGCGTGTTAATCATCACCCATTCTGGGGGCAAACCGAACAAAAATTTCGGCATACAGAGAAAGCCACGACGGGTACTATGGAAAGTTTTACTGCCATTAATAGCCGCTTCGACGACTAAATCCATGGCTGATTGTCCCGCTCCAACTACTAGGACTTTTTTAGCATTTAGTTGAGCGGGATTATCATAATCTTTTGAATGGATAATTTCCCCGTCAAAATGCCCAGAAAATTGAGGAATATTCGGTTTACTATGATAACCACTAGCGATTAAAACCCCTCGGTATCGTCTGGTTTCTTGGTTGCTAAGGGTGACATCCCAAAAGTTACCCACCTTTTTTGCTTTCTCCACGCTGAGATTAAATTCCATGAAATCATAGAGATTAAAATGAGCGGCATAATTGCGAAGATATTCATAGACTAACCGATGATTGGGATAATCTGGGTAATCTTTTGGCATGGGAAAATCGGAAAAAGGTTGTGTGGTTTTATGACCAATCAGATGTGTATTTTTATACATTGGACTATCGGGACGATCATAAATCCAAATACCCCCAACATCCTGGGCAGATTCGATAACATTAAAGGGAATTTTGGCTTTGCTTAAGGCTCTAGCCGCCGCTAATCCTGCGGCACCAGCCCCAATAATACAGTATTGCTCTTTGTAATCTAAAGTCATGATTTTTCTCCCTTGAATAGTTGGTTGATTAGGCAGTCATTTGTTCAGGAAACTCTCGTAAACTTTGGCCAATTATTTTCATAATTTTCTCCGTATGTTGATTGATAAAGAAATGTCCTCCCGGTAAGGTATGCAGGACAAAATCTTGATTGGTTTGCAGTTGCCATTGTTGTAATTGATCGGCAGAAACCTTGGCATCGTTGTGGCCTCCAAAAACGGTAATAGGACAATTTAAGGGTTGACCTTGTTGATAAGAATAGGTCTCTAGGAGTTTGAAATCTGCTCGTAAAATTGGCAAAAAAGCCGCCATTAAATCGGGATTTTTGAGGAGAGTTTCTGGGGTTCCTTGAAAATGACCTAAAGCTGTTAAAAATTGCTCATCTCCCAGACGATGAATGGGTAAATCAGGATTGACAATTTGAGGCGCTCGAAATCCAGACATAAATAAATGTTGGGGTAGATTTTGCCGAGTTTTAGCTAATTCTCTGGTTAATTCAAAACTGATTAAAGAACCCATGCTATGACCAAAAAAAGCATAAGGTTGGTCTAAATAGGGAGTCAGAATCGGAATGAGACGATTAATCAGGGATTTTAGCGATGTAATCGCAGTTTCCTGAAGACGCGTTTCGCGTCCGGGTAGTTGAATCGCCCACAATTCCACTTGCTTGGGGCAGTAATTCAGCCAATTTTGGAATAGGGAGGCACCCCCACCGGCGTAGGGAAAACAAAATAGACGAATGCTGGCGTTAGGATTAGCTTGTTTGCGAATTAGCCAAAGTTTCGGATCATTAGAGATATTTTCGGCTTTAGTCGTCTTGATTGGTTTTTTCTGTTTTGAGGGGAGAGGAGTTTTGTGGCTAGTTGCAGGTTGGGAGTTTTGGGTGATTAAGTTGAATATTTGCGGTAAAAACTGCTCAATACTCAATCCCGCTAGGTATTCCACGGGAACAATAATTTTTAAATCCTCCTCTAGTTGACGTCGTAATTGACTGGACATGAGAGAATCTAAGCCTAAACTAGAGAGCGGTTGCTTGGTATGTAGCTTGACCACGGATAAACCAGTAATCTGTTCTAAAACACCGATAATGTAGGTTTCTAGTTGTTTAAGCTGTTTCTCTGCGGGTGTGGCCAAAAGAGAGTCAAGGGTAATTAGATGACCAGAAGATGATGCGGTGGTGGTTTTGACAACTTCTGGCGGTTGCGGCGGTGTTTCTAGGAGATATTTCGACAATTTAGGCAATAATTGCGCTTCTTCTGGGGTCAAGTCGCCTGTTTTTAGCCAATAACTACTTCTTTCAAAGGTGTAGGTCGGTAAGATACAGGGTTTACTGTCTTGATTGGCCGTTATCTCTTGCCAATTCAGGGCGAATCCCCGCAGATAAAGCTGACTGACACTCTCGAGGATTTGTTGTCGGTCAGAGGTTTGACGACGCAAACTGGGCAACCAAAGACAAGGATAATTTTTATCCAGTAGGCTGCCCATGGCCGATAAAACGGGATGAGAGCCGCATTCGACAAATAGCTCATAACCGTTGTCCAGTAAGGTTTTTATCCCATCGGCAAAGCGAACAGAAGACCGGAGATGACGACACCAATAATCGGGAGTAGTGACCTCAAAATTGACTAACTTGCCATTAAGGTTAGAAATTAAGGCTCGTTGCGGGGGATGATAGGTGATAGTTTCAGCAACTTGTCGGAACTCGTCTAAAATCTCCTCCATCAGAGGGGAATGAAAAGCTTGAGAGACATTTAACCGGGTAATTTTCAGATTTTTGACCTGAAGCTGTTTTACCAGGGTTTCTATGGTCTCTGCAGCACCGGACAGGACAATATTATCCTGACCATTAATAGCGGCAATAGCGACCTGAGATTGATAGGGGGCAATTAAGGGACTAATTTCAGCTTCACTAGCCGAGATAACGACCATTGAACCACTTTTTCCCACAGAATCCATCAATTTAGCCCGATAGAAGACTAATTTTAAGGCATCTTCTAAACTAAAGACTCCAGCAACACAGGCGGCCACATATTCCCCTAAACTATGACCCATAACCCCATGGGGGCTAATTCCCCAGGATTCCCAGAGTTTAAAAAGGGCGTATTCGAGAGCAAATAGGGCAGGTTGGCTGTAAAAAGTTTGATTGAGATGATTTTCTTGGTCAATAATCTCCGTTAGGCAATAGTCCCCATATTGACGGAGAATCTCAGCACAGCGATCGAGTGTTTGACGAAATAGAGGATAGGATTGGTATAGTTCCCTTCCCATACCTGGGTATTGAGAACCCTGTCCTGGAAAGAGAAAGGCAATTTTTGCCCGATTTTTGCCATTAAATTCACTTTTTTGGCGAAAAGAACTCGGTTCACCTTGAACGAAAGCGGTTAATTTTTCTTGAAGTTGGCAGTGACTAGAGACAATACAGGTGAAACGATGGGGTAATTGGGAGCGACTGCGATTGCTAGTGGCACAAATGGAGCTTAAAGCCACATTTTTCGCATTTTCTAGGTAATTTGCGTATTTTTGGGCTAGTTTGATTAAAGCCGATTCGCTCTTGGCTGAGAGGGTGAACAGATAGGGCGATGAATCAGGTGCCGCAGTCGTTTGAGGTTCGTAAGGGTATTCTTCGAGAATAATATGGGCATTAGTGCCATTTAAGCCAAAAGAACTAACTCCAGCTAAACGAGCAGAATTTTCACTAACCCATTCACGGTTTTTAGTCGGAACTTTCAGCGGTTGATTTTCCCAGTCTAGATGGGGTGTCGGTTGCTGGAAGTGGAGATGGGGGGCAATTTGTCGATGTTGCAAGCATAAAATCACCTTCATCAGTCCGGCAATACCAGCGGCCGCTTCTAGATGGCCGATATTGGTTTTGACGGAACCAACCCAAACCGGTTGGGGATTTTTAGCAAAAACTGTCGATAATGCACCTAATTCAATGGGATCGCCCAAAGAAGTGCCAGTTCCATGGGCTTCAATATAGCTAATATCCTCTGGCTTGACCTGAGCATTTTTTAAAGCTTGACGAATCAATTGTTCTTGACTAAGTTGATTGGGAACTGTTAAACCGCTACTCGTACCACCATGGTTAACGGCCGAACCTTTAATTAGTCCTAAAATCAAGTTATTATCCCGAATAGCCGCAGATAAAGACTTTAAAACTATAATACCGCCGCCTTCTCCCCGCACATAGCCATTTGCTGTTCTATCAAAGGTTTTACAACGACCGTCAGGAGACAACATCTGGGCGCGGGATTCCATGATAGTAACGAAGGGGGTTAACATTAGGTTGACTCCCCCAGCTAGGGCAACTTCACACTCGTTATTGCGTAAACTTTGGCAAGCTAAATGAACAGCGACTAAAGAGGAGGCACAAGCAGTATCAACCGTTAAAGTTGGGCCATGAAATCCAAAAAGATAGGATAAACGTCCCGAAGCTACACTTTTAGCATTTCCCGTTCCCGTATAGGCATCAATCAGATCGGGATGATGGCTAAAATGGGAGTAATCTTGAGTCATCATGCCGATAAATACCCCCGTTTGACTTCCTCGCCGATTTAAGGGTGATATTCCCGCATTTTCCAGAGCTTCCCAGGCTAGTTCCAGCAGTAATCGCTGTTGCGGATCCATTTGTGCTACCTCCCGGGGAGAAAGACCAAAAAAATCAGCGTCAAATTGATCTATCGGTTGATTTAAGAAGCCACCGTGACGGGTATAGACTTTTCCCCTTGCATCGGGCTTAGGATCGTAATAATTGTCAATATTCCAGCGTTGCGGCGGAATTTCGCTGATGGCATCGGTTCCTGATTGCAATAATTCCCAAAAAGTTTCCGGTGAATTAGCTCCCTGGGGAAAGCGACAGGACATACCAATAATTGCAATTGGTTCATTCTTAGCTTTTTCTAGGGTATGTAGCTTAGTTTTTAAGACCTTAATTTGATTTAAGGCATCTTTTATTAAGCTCATTTGATCAGTTTTGGCAGGTGTTTGTGTCATGGTAAACAGGTTATTTAGATAGGGTTTGAGGTCTACTTTTCTAACTTAAGGAATTTAATTCCTGTAGGAGTAAATCGGACAATTCTTCTAGGGATAAATCTTCTTCGTTTAGGGGATCAAGATTGCTATCTTGATTTGCTCCTATTGCTAAGGGTTTTAAACTAAAGTCAAGGTCAATAACTTCAGCTACCAGATAATCGACCAAACTGGTCACTGTTGGATATTTAAAAGTGATAGTTGCCGCCAGAGATTTACCTAAATCCTTGGCTAAAAGATTGCGTAATTCCACCGTCATTAAAGAATCCATTCCCAACTCAAAAAAACCTTGGTCAACTTGGGTAAATTCTCTAGCCGGAATAGCGAGAATTTCCGCTACAATCCCTTGAACATGAGCAGTCAAAGCCGCAAAACGCTCCTCAATTGGTACTGTCCTTAAGACATCAATAAAATTATTGTCTGGGGTTAATTTTGGGGCTGAAAAACTTTGGAAATCTCGTAATAAAGGCGGAATTTTTTGATTCTCGAAACTGTTTAAAAAGCTATTCCAATTGAGAGAAGCGACAGTTACCTGTGTCCGAGAAGTCGTCAGCAATGTTTCGAGGAGATGCAAACATTTTTGGGGATCAAGAGGGGTAAAACCCTGTTTAATTAGCCTTTTTTTCGCTTTTTCGCCTAAATTTTCGGCCATACCACCCTCTGCCCAGGGACCCCAATTAACGGTCAGGGCCGGCAGTCCTTGCGCTTGACGATAATGGGCTAGACTATCTAAAAAGGCATTAGCACTAGCATAATTACTCTGTCCAGAAGACCCTAACACCGAGGCCATCGAGGAAAAACTAATAAACCAGTCTAAATCAACTTCTTGACTGAGGAGATGCAAATTCCAAGCGCCGAGTATTTTGGGGGAAAAGACGCGCTCAAATTTCTCCCAAGTCTGTTTGGATAAGCTGGCATCCTCTAACACCCCGGCCGTGTGAATAATTCCTTTTAAGGGGGGTAACTGTTGCTCGATTATCTCAAAAGCCCGACGCATTTGGCCAAAGTCGCTAACATCGGCGGCAAAAACTTCTACATTGGTTCCCTCTTGTCGCCATTGGTCTATAATTGGTTGGGTTTCTGGAGTTATTCCCCGGCGACTCAGTAAGACGAGGGATTTTGCTCCTTTTTTCCTTAACCAATTAGCCACTTGCTGCCCTAAGGCCCCTAGACCACCAGTAATAAGATAGGTGGCATTTTCGGCAATTTCTCGGTTTTTTAGCGACGATTTCGGGATAAACCGCCCTAAACGAGCCACATAGCTCTGGCCTTGCCGCCAAACGATTTGATTTTCCTCCTCCGAACTTTGTAAAGATTGGAACACCTCTAGGGCTAAGGTGTGGCTATCCTGAAATTTATCTCCATCTAGACACAGACAGCGCAATTCTGGGTGTTCTAGGGCAATAGTCCGTCCTAATCCCCAGAGGGAACTTTGGGCAAGGGCAATCACTGTGGGTTGAGAAGGAATGTATTGAGCCGATTGGGTGACAATATAGAGGCGAGGAGAGTAATTAACCTCTATTTTGCCTAGTTCTTGCACTATTTCCAGCAAAGTTCCACAAATTCGCTCCTGAGTGACGGCTAGGTTTTGATTATTTTCTAAAGCTTGGTCGTCATCGATTCCCCAGAGATAAATTAGACCTTGATAGGGTTTTTTGAGGAAATATTGCCAAGTCTGGCGATTGTTTTCGGTGATAAGTTGGCATCTATGCCCTTGTTGCACCAATTTTTCGGCTAATTGTTGCCCTACTCCCTTTTTGTCGGCAAAAATTAACCAATCTCCTGTTTCTATCCAATCCATTCCCGTCAAGTCCGTGGCTTGCCAAGTAATTTCGTATAAACTATCCTTGAGGTCGTTGGTCTGGGAAAAGAGGGTTTCTGGCCGGGCCTGTTGAAAGGTTAATCCGTCAATTTGGCTAATTAATTGACCCGATTCGCTGAAAATAGTTAAATCAGCGATTAAGATGCCGTTTTGCAAATTGCTATGGCTGAAGCGACCATGACAGTATATAGAGGTGTCCTTAACTCCCGAAAAGGTCAATCGGTCAATATTAGTGGGAAGATAGGTGCTATTCCCTGCGGGAAATAGTGCCGACATAGCGTGAAAGCAACCATCAAGTAAGACAGGATGTAGCTGGTAATCCACCGCTTGCGAGAGTAGATGGGAAGAAAGTTGAATTTTTGCGACAATTTCGGACTGATTGCGGTAAAGTTCCTGGATAACTCGAAAACTTTCCCCATAGTTCACTCCTTTACTTAAACAGTCCTGATAATGCTGTGCAATTTCGATTTTTTGGTGACAACGGTTCCGGATATCTGTCCAATTGCAGCTGGGTAAGTCCTGGTTTTCATTGGTTAAATTACCGGATAGATGCAGTAGGGAAACTTCCTCTTCCCCAAGACTGAGAATCTGAAATTGTCCCCCCGCTAGTAAGCTTAACTGTACCTTTTTACTCTGGTTGTCTGAGAAAATTAAGGGTCGATTCAGACTCAATTGACCAAGAGTAAACTGCTGATTGGGATATTGTTGACCGGCTGCCACTATAATCATCTCTAGATAGGCCGCGGCCGGGAAAACTACCTGGCCAAAAACTTGATGTTCTTGCAGATAGCTCGGAGAGCAGGGAGAAAGAGAGGATTGATAGTGAACATCCTTTGACCCCAATAGATGCAGCGGTTGCTGTAGGAGAGGGTGGAAAGCTGCCGCTACTGTCGGGGTTTTTAGCTGAGAATCAATGTAATCTAACCAATAGCGTTTTCTTTGGAAGGGATAGGTCGGTAAGGGGATTTTTTCGCGTAAATAATCCAGGTCGAATCCATTCCAGTCAATTTTGACCCCTTTTACATAAAGGGTTGCTAAACTTTGGAGCAGGGTTTCCCAATTCGACTGTTTTGGGGATAAACTAGCTAACCAGAGACCTTGGTCGGGGAGATTTTGCTGACCTAGGCTAATTAAGGTGGTTTTGGCACCAATTTCTAGGAATATTTCCGTATTTAACTCTCCTAATCTTTCTATACCCCGGGCAAACTCTACGGGAGACAGTAGATGATTAACCCAATATTGGGAAGTTGCTATCTCTGCATCGATAACATCCCCAGTCAGGTTAGAAATAAGGGGGAGACGCGGGGAATTATAGGTGATAGTTTCGGCAATCTTGGCAAATTCCCCCACCATACCCGTCATTAAGGGAGAATGGAAAGCATGGGAAACCGCTAAAGTCTGACTTTCAATGCCTCTCTGATTGAAGTTAGCGATTAAATGGTTAATAGCCTCAGTTTCGCCAGAAATGACCGTATTTTCTCGACTATTGACCGCAGCAATGGTACAGATGCCCCTAATCTTCCTCAGATGATTGGTCACGGTGTCGGAATCGGTAAAAATTGCCGCCATTATGCCGTTTTTCGGTAATGTCTGCATTAAGCGTCCCCGATGGGCAATTAACTTCAAACCGTCTTCTAAGCTAAAGACTCCCGCTAAACAAGCGGCCACATATTCCCCTAAACTATGACCGATGAGAGCATCGGGTTTCACTCCCCAAGATAACCAGAGTTGAGCGAGGGCATATTCCAGAGAAAATAGGGTAATTTGACTGTAAAAAGTCTGATTAATCAACTGACTGGTTTTTTCGTCCCCATATAACACTTGCAGTAAGGATTTCACCCCATAGCTCCGTAAAATTTCGTCACATTTCTCTAAAGTTTGGCGAAAAGTCGGTTGCGTTTCGTAGAGTTCCCTAGCCATTCCGGGATACTGTGAACCCTGTCCCGTACACATAAAAGCCAGTTTAGGGGCTTTTTTCGAGGTTAAAAGACTTTTTTGACCTGAAAAGCGATTTTCATCCCTAATAAAGTCTTTTAAAGCTTGCTCAAGCTGTTTTTGAGCCAGAAAGGGAATAGCTAAACGATGCTCAAAATGCGATCGCCCAGTATTAGCGGTATAGGCCAGATTTGCCATGACCGTCTGGGAATTTTGACTTAAAAAATCGTAGTAGCGTTGAGCTAATTCCCGTAAGGCTGGCTCACTTTTCGCCGAAAGGGTAATTAAATGACAAGGACGTTCTAAATGAGGTTTTTCGTCACCAAGCCGCTCAAAATTGCTTTCCTCAACGATTAAATGGACGTTAGTGCCACTCATCCCGAAAGCGCTCACTCCAGCCCGTCGGACTCCTTCTCTGACCAACCAAGGGGTAAGAGTGGTGGGGATTTTGACCGGCAGTTTTTCCCAGGGAATATAGGGATTAGGGTTCTTAAAATGAAGATTAGGGGCGATTTGCTGATTTTGTAGCTGTAAAACTGTCTTAATTAACGCCGCAATCCCCGCAGCTCCTTCCAGATGCCCCATATTAGTTTTCACGGTTCCCAAAATCAGGGGATTATCTTGGCTATGACCCCGGCCATAAATTTTCCCTAAGGATAAAACCTCGATGGGATCTCCTAAAGATGTACCTGTACCGTGAACTTCGACGTATTGCAGATCTTTAGGTTGAATTTTCGCTCTTTCGAGGGCTTGTCTGAGTAAAGCTTCCTGTGCCTGACCATTGGGGGCGGTTAAGCCATTACTTTTTCCATCGTGATTGACAGCCGAACCGCGAATTTGGGCGAAAATAAGATTGCCATCTCGGAGAGCATCACTGAGACGTTTTAAGACCACGACACCGCAACCTTCGCCCCGACCATAACCATCGGCCGAAGCATCAAAGGTTTTACTGCGACCCTGGGGAGAAACGGCTTTTAATTTACAATTACTAATCGCAGTGGCCGGGGTTAACATCAGATTCACCCCCCCCGCTAAAGCGAGATTACATTCTTGGCCGCGCAGACTTTGACAGGCCAAATGTACTGCCAAGAGGGAGGAGGAACAGGCCGTATCAATTTGCAGAGTCGGACCGTGAAACCCAAATAGATAAGAGATTCTGCCGACGGCAATAGCGCGACTGGTTCCTAAACTGTTGTAAGCATCAATGTGATTGACTACGCCTTGATGAAAACACAATTGGGCATAATCATCGCGAAAAATGCCCATAAATACGCCAGTTTGACTATTAATCAAACTTTCGGGCGCAATAGCCGCATTTTCTAGGGATTCCCAACAGACTTCTAACAGTAACCGTTGTTGCGGATCCATGGCGGCGGCTTCCCGGGGTGAGATGCCGAAGAAAGCTGGGTCAAATTCGTCAACTTTGTCTAAAAATGCCCCTTCCCGACTATACATTTTCCCCGGAACATCGGCATCGTGGTGATAATAGTCGGCAATATTCCAACGTTCTAGGGGAATTTCTGTTACTGCATCGATGCCATTAACCAATAACTGCCAATAACTTGCGGAATCATTGACTCCTGCGGGAAAACGACAGCCCATACCCACAATAGCGATGGGTTCGGTTTGCGCTTTGACCATTGCATCGAGGTGTTTGTATTGTTCTAAAAAAGCTTGTTTTTGTTGATTCATCTTCCTAACAACTCTTGTCTTGTTAAGTACCTAAGCAAAATTAATTACACATTTCGATCAAGCTTTTGCCTCTTGCCTATTGCCTCTTGCCTGTCTTCACTAGGAAATTTATTTTGCATGACTACTTATGTCACGTCACTTTCATCTCAGGTTATGCTTGGGAAAAAGTCACGGATAAGCGGGAAAAACCTTGATACTGTCGGGATGGGAAAATTTAGTGGCATAGTCACAATTGTCCCCGTGACTCCGAGGTGGGGGATAGGACAAGGGCAATTAGCTATCCTATCCCCACCAGCGATTAACTAAAGAAAGCAGAGATTTCTTCTTCGGATATTTGGGGTAAAACTGCTAAAATTTCGCTTTTTTCTCGATTATTTGTCGATTCAGCCGCCGTATTGCTTTGATTAATCTGGTTAGCTAAATATTCTGCCAAACTATCAATAGTGGGATAATTCCAAACAATGGTGGCTTCGACGGGGATTCCCGACCAATCGGCAAGATCTTGGGCTAATTCCACGGCAAAAATTGAATCTAAGCCAAAATCAGCAAAAGACTGGCTGGTTTGGATAGTGGCTGGATTGACCTTTAATTTCTGGTGTAACCAATTACCTAACCACATTTCCACCTTTTCGGGAGTTTGTTGGCTAAGAAGGGACTTTTTCGGACTAGAGGGGCTATTTACTCGGTCTTGCCGCGCTTGACTAGCAATTTCGACCAGAGAAGTTTCAGCTTGAGGATGAGTCTGTTTAGCTTCTGGTTCCAACGTCAATAACTCGTCGAGTTGATAATCGGAACCCTCTAGACGTTGTTCAATATCATCAATAGATTGAGTATAATCGAGGATACGATCGCGGATAGTTGCCACCGAAGAAGCAAAGTTTTCTTCGGGTGTTCCCCGGAGAGCTTTCTGCACACATAAATCAAACTGCAATTGACTCCAAGCTAGGGCATGACTGTACTTTTCCCCGGGGTGAATTTGGGCCATTTTCGCCGTTGTTGCTACTAAAGCGGCGTAACAACCCAATTCTCCGATTAAAGAATAAGCCCAAGCTAAGGCGGCAGAACGATCACCCCAGAGATTAGACTGGAGACAACGCTGATTAATAGATTGGGCAGTGGTGTGGAGTTGCAGGGCAATCTCGGGCGCTTCCAGAACTTTTGTCAGAAATTCGCCTAATTTGTCCGTATGGGTGATACTTTTGCCCAAAAAGATTTTCAAACTTTCGTTAGGACCTTCGCCAATTCGTAAAACTCTGGCATCCCGGAGAATTTGCGGGGCAAGATTAGTTTCCATGTAACCTCTACCCCCGAGCATCTGAACGAGACTATCGGCCGCTTCCCAGAGGTAATCAGCCCCCGTAATCTTGGCAATAACGGCCATTTCCCTGGGAACGGCCACTTTTTGGTCTAAGGCGGTGGTGATACACTTTAAGAGACTGGACAAGGCCACCGTAGCCCCAGTTAAATGGTCAAAACGGGCTAAAGTAATCGGACTTTCTAGCAATTTACCGGTAGCGATCGAACGACGACTGGCATAACGTAACATTAATTGTAAACAGCGTTTCATGCCGCCAACTCCCATCATGCCAATACCTAAACGGGCATAAAGTAAAGCATCGTCGGCGGGTTCAGTGCCATTGCCCAATTCTCCCAGCAATTGCTCTTTAGTGACTAAAACATCCTCAAAATAGATGGCATTTTGCATAATTCCCCGTAATCCCATAGTTAGGGATTCAGGTCCCAAACGCAGACCGGGGGTACCTTGACGGACAAGAAAACCTGTCAAACCGTTATTCCCCGGTTCTTCCGAATCAAGCAAACGGACAAAAACATTAATCATTCCGGCCCAAGCGGAACCATTCCAACGCTTAAGGCCGCGAATTCGCCATTTATCTCGGCCATCCGGCACTGCAACGGTACTAATTGCCCCGATATTCGCTCCTGCTTCCGGTTCCGTCATGCCAAAGGAGGATAATTGTCTTCCTGTCGCTAAAAGAGGTAATAACTCTTGCTTGAGGGAAATAGTCCCGTAGTTGAGCAGCGGACGGATACCTAAGCTGTTATTGAGACTCACCATCGTCGCCAGAGTTAAATCAATGGCGGCTAATTGTTCCATCACCTGCAAAAAATTGCGATTATTAAGGGCTATTCCCCCGTATTCTTCAGGAATCTGCATTCCCATCAGTCCTTGATTGCCAAAATCCATGACAATATAGGGCGGCACACAACGACGGTCATCAATCAGATGGGAATTAATGCGAGTTTTGGCGTAATCTCGCAACCAAGTCAAGATTTGCTCGGTTTTTTCTTGACTAGCGGTTGTGGGGTCAGCTTGGTGACTGCTGAGGGGGGGGGTTAGCGTCGGCATAGGGGATGAAATTAGTGGAAGTTGCTGGTTTAAATACTGATGACGGCAAGCGTGGCGTTGAATTTTGCCGCTAGAAGTTTTGGAAAGAGATGCGGGTTTGATAAAAGCGATATCATAAACTTGCAATTCGTGTTCTTGAAAAACCGCTCGACGAACTGCTTCTAGGGCTTTTTGCTGGTTAAAACGGCGAATTGCCGTTCTTTCTACCTCTTGAACTAGGACTAACTTTTCTTCTGCCTCGATTTCTACGGTAAAGGCGGCAGTTCCACTGGGGCAAAAGTCGGGATAGCATTGTTCTACACTCTGTTCGATATCCTGGGGATAGTAGTTACCACCGCGAATAATCATCAGGTCTTTCAAGCGTCCGGTGATGTATAGTTGACCCTGATGAATAAAACCTAAATCCCCTGTACGCAAATAAAAACCCTGTCCGGTATCGGCGATAACTGCTTGAAAAGTTTTTTCTGTAGCTTCGGGATGTTGCCAATAGCCCTGGGCAACGGTTTTGCCTTTCACCCAAATTTCTCCCACCTGCTGGGAGGGACAGCGTTGACAGGTTTCAGGATTAACAATGGCAATTTCTGTGTCGATTTCTGTTTGTCCACAACTGACTAAGGATTGAGAATTTGGGCTTTTTTCCGTAAAAACGATTTGATGACGGTTTAAAGCGGCTTTTTCAACCCAGCAGATTTGAGGAACTTGATTTTTCCTGACAGCAGCAACTTTTAAGGTGGCCTCGGCTAAACCATAACCCGGACAAAAGGCGGCAAACTCAAAACCACAGGGGGCAAATTTACGAGCAAATTCGCTCAAAATTTCCATTCTGACCGTTTCTGCCCCATTTAAAGCCACTTTCCAACTGCTTAAGTCTAAATCCGCCAGCTGTTCCTCTTTAATCTTGTCAAGACAACGTTTATAGGCAAAATTAGGGGCGGCAGTGTGGGTGGCCCTGTATTTGCTGATGGCATTTAACCAACCGAGAGGACGTTGTAAAAAGGAAACCGGGGACATGAGATAACAGGGAAATCCTCGATAAAAAGGCAGTAAAATGCCATAAATTAGCCCCATATCATGAAAAGTTGGCAACCATGTCACCATAACGCTCTTTTCATCGTGTTCCCAACCTAAATCTAAATCTCGGAGGTTGGTCAAAAGATTCTCGTGATTGACCATCACTCCTTTGGGAGTCCCCGTGGAACCAGAGGTGTATTGTAAAAAGGCTAAGGTCTCTGGTTTTATCTGAGTGGGGTGGTCTTCGGCTAAACTTTTGCCGATTAAGCTATCCGTAGCTAGAAAGGGAATATCTCTGTCTAGTTGCCTTTTTAATTGGTCTAATTCCGATTGTGTGCTTAAAAGTAAGCTTGCTTGCGAATTATTAATAATAGAAGTTAAGCGAGCCATCTTTTGGTTTTTCTTGGGCAAATTAACTGGAATTGCCACTACTCCTGCTAATAAACAGCCGAAAAACCCAGTAATAAACTCTAATCCCGAAGGGTATGCTAATAAAACTCGTTCCCCCGGTAATAGAATGGATTGGAGACTATTGGCAATCGCTTGCGCTTCCAGAAATAATTCCCCGTAGGTAAGGCGTTTTTCTTCGGTTTCGCCATCGACTAAAAAGGTATAAGCAGTTTTGTGGGGTTGGTATTGGGCGCGATAACGAATAATATCGACTAAACTGCTTATTTCTGACAAATTAAGCTTAGTATCTAAACAAAGAGTCATTTTTTTACTCCCTATTATTAAATGGAATCGAAGACAAAGATTTAATCCTCTCGCACCGGGAAAAGTTTCTGGTGACGGGGGGTGACTAGAATTCTAGGGGTGATTTGGGCTTAAATTAAAGGTTTCTCCGTAAATTTCGCCATAGCAGAGCTTCTGAGTCCCAAAACGTCCCCCATACTCGCTCAAGGGTTCATCGGCGTATCCCAGGGCCAACAGACAACAGACATCGACCGTATCGGGAATTTGGAAATACTCGCGCAAGGGTTTAGCCACAAATCCTTCTAGGGGACAACTATCCACCCCCAAGCTTTGCGCCGCTATCATGAGATAAGTAACCGCAATCATAACTTGTCGGTTGCTCCAAGCTTCTGGAGACTGATAACAGGGTTTAAATTGGAAAAAAGGCGGAATGGCCATGTGCATGAACTTGGCCCGTTTTTCGGAAATCGTCCCCTCTTGCTTTCCTAACTCAATCACTTGATTAATGTAACCACGATGGTTAACTTGGCGATCGCCACAACAGATTAAAACCACGGGTGCATCGACTAATTTATCTTGTTCAAAGCCGAATTCTCGCAATTTTGCCTTATTTTCTGGTTCTCTAACCACTATAAATCGCCATGGTTGCAAATTATAACTAGAGGGAGCTTGGAATCCTAAACGAAAAATTTCGGCTAAAATTTCTTCGGGAATGGCATCGGTGCGAAATTTACGAGTAGAGCGTCTTTTTTGAAATATTTCAGCAATATTCATCATCTAAACCCTTTTATGAGACGTTTTCAACGGTTTAACCTAAAAAACTTTCGGGAATCGCCGGTCCCCATTGATAGAGAATATCTAACCCACCCGCGTGAAGTTCTGGCTCGGTGGTTTGCTCGAAAAGGTCCCCATCGGTAAAATGTTCAATGAGGCTACCGAAAGGATCTTGCCAATAGTCAAACACTTGACTTCCCAACAAATGGCGACCAATACCCCACACAGGAGTCCATCCTTTTTCTCGTAACCAATCGTGGCCGATTTTAATAGAGTCAAAATCTTGCACCTCGAAGGCAGTATGATGGACTTTGGGGTGAGAACCTTGCAACATGGCGATGGTGTGATGATCAACCCATTCGTCTCCCCGTTGACAACGAAGAAAACCCCCGACTCGTAAACTGGGATGGCCGTAATAAATTAAATCTGTTGCTTTTAAGCCAAAAGTCTGCTGATACCAGTGATAACTTTCCTCAAAGTCTTTGACATCAATAGCTAGATGACCTAGACGTAAAATAGGTGCGGGTTCTTTTTTCGGCCTTTGGGTGCGACCTAAACGGGTTTTCCGACTAGCGTGATTCCATTGCAAGGGTTCAGGAATCGGCAAAGGTTCCACTTCCTCGATACCATAGACCAATTCTAGGTTAAAACCGTTGGGGTCAATAATTTTGATGCGCTGACCACCGCCGGGGGTGAACAGGGTTTCCACGGTCGAAGCGGAGGCTAAAGTGGCTAGTTCATGTAAGACGGATTCTGATGTCGCTTCTAGGGCAAAACTGACAAATTTAGCTTTTTTTCCCCATTCTACGACATAGACAAACTGTTTTTTGCCTCTAGCTCGCATATACAAGGCTGTATCGGTTTTAACTGCGGTAATCAGTCCAAAATCCCTCAAAAAACGTTCGCACAGGTCTAAATCCGGATGTTGATAGGTAACGTAGGCAATATCAGCAATTTTAGTCATAGTCGGTCATCCAGTGGAGTTGTCTAATTCGGCACAAAATAGCCAGACAGATATCGGTCAAAGTGCTGTCATAGCAAGGGGAAAAAGACTATTAAGAAAATCTGAACTTTGTTGTGGTTGATTATTGCACTGTGAGTACACCCACAGTCAAAGGCTAATTTTTCTTGCCCTCAATTGCTATCCCAGACTGGAGTTTGAGTAACTTGGGGGTGGAGAAAAACCTTGGGGAACTTCGGGGTTTTGCGGAAAATTTTTTTGAGAGATGTGGTCAAGGTTGTCTAGAGTACCTCGATAAATTGGACTTATTGAGAAAATATTCACACTAATTGAGAATCAACAAAGGTTTCATCAGGGTTTCAGGCGGTGCAATGCTGAAGTAAATCTATTTTTTGAGGTACCCTCTAGAAAAATCCGCTATCGTTCGAGTAAGCAAGTCAGAGAATATTGGGATCAGTAGCAGCGGCAAGGATTATTTCTGTTTCCACTGCCCAAATACCCCTCTGAAATCAATCTTGTTGCACCTGAATGGCATCAATTGAAAACTCGCGAACTGACAGGTCAAATTTTTCTCGAACGGTTGGATTTAGCGCACGTCCTTAAACAGGGGAGCGAAGCTTGCACTCAAAAAGGAGGATAGGAAACTCACTGTTTTAAGTTTAATCCGTAACCAAATTATCACTTAAATTTCTCAATTATCAGCAAAGTCCTTAATTACTAAACTTGAGATAATGTCTAGAAAAGTTACCTATGGGGATATTCCCAGACAAAGAACCAAATATCTGCTTAATGCTCTGTTAAAGTTTGCTAACTACGAGGTGGATAATTGTGAAAATCTAGCGATTAAATTTAGCTGGATTAATGAGAAAAAATTGAAAATTCAAGCCGAACTTAATGCTTTAGAAATGCTGACTGAAAAATGTGGTCAAAAGCTGGAGTCATGGCAAATTCGTGATGCTTTGACGGAATATCTTAACGAAAAGTTTTTAGGTATTTTGGAAGATCATCGTCTCAATAATCAAGGAAAAATTCGTACTTTTCAAATTACTTTTTGGCAACGGGGTCATGATATTTTAACCAACCTAAGGAGCTTTGATCAAGAGTGGGCAAACAAAAGTAAACATCAATCTCCCGCAATTGCTGCTATTTTCTCCTCTTTAGATGAGGAAAAACAACAGGATTATCAGACCTATATTAAGGATTATGTAAAACGTCCACCTCTGGAGGAAAATTGTCTCAAAGTTCTTCAGCAAGAACAATCGTTGCTAAGAATTCGCGCACCTCATAATAGTGGCAAAACCCGTTTAGTTAATTGGTTAGTCCATCATCTCAAACAAGATAATTATCAACCAGTTATCATTGATTGTGAGGAGGAAAAAGCTACTATTGCCCTTAGTTGTGAAGACTTGCTGCTGTCGATTTGTCGTACCATTACCCAAGAATTAAAGATTAACGAATCTCTTCTCGATAAATTTTGGTCTCGTCCCGGAACTCCTGCCCACAAAACTCGACGATATTTAGAGGAATATGTTCTCCAACCCAGTGCTAATCCTCTGGTTTTTGTCTTTGAAAAATTTGATACAATTTTGGAAACTGAAACAATCGGTAATGAAATTTGTGGTATTCTCAGAAGTTGGCATGAAAGACGTTCCCAACCTTGGCGGAAACTGCGCTTAATTATTATTCATTCAACGGAATTTTATAGCAACTACGATTTTTATGCCTCTCCCTTAATTGGTGTAGGTTATGTGGCTAGTTTATCGGATTTTAATGCGGAACAAGTTCTCACTTTCGCTCAAGTTAATGGCATTAATTGGACGTTATCAGATGTTCATAAGGTCATGAACTTAGTGGGAGGTAATCCTTATTTAATTAAGTTAATCTTGGTAAAATTGCAAGAAGGGAAGTCTCTAGAAAAGGTTCTAGATGATGCCTTGCAGGGACGAGAGCCATTTCAAAGTCATTTTTTCCTACTGATGAGATATCTGAAAAGTAATGCTAACCTCCAGAATATTTTTAGGCAAATTCTTCAGAAAAAAGCTCTGACTCCGGCTCAAATGAAAGGAGAATCTGTCCAATTTTTGGAACGATTGGGACTGATCCACAAAAGTTATGATAACCTAGAGGTTCGTTGCAATTTGTATCAAGTATATTTTGACGACTTGCTTGATTAGTCTCGTTGAGATTCCAATTGAAACTGAATTGAGTTTTCAAGTTTTGCTTCTAACTTACTCTTAACCCTGACAGTAATTGGTTCTCGATTAGATTCGGATTCATTATCTACAAACCTGAGAGAATTGCCTGAGGTCAAACTGGCCGAAAGATTGAGGTTTTCTAAATATTCTTGTATCAACTCTGAAGAAATTTTATTCTGGGATTGCAAGGCTCTAATAGCAGCTATAAATGATTGGGCTGCATCATAACTGGTAGCGGTTCGCCAACTAATATCTTCTTTCCATAAAGCTTGAGCATCTCTGACAAAATTTTGGGACTTAATTAGATGGGAAAACCAAGGCACAGCCAAAACTAAATTATCAATAAATTTACCGCTATCAACCAACATTTCATGTTCATACATGGAATGACTCCCTAAAAGAACTAGCTTATTTTTCAGTTCTAGAGTGGTACTGGTATTCAACTGTTCAAGAGTATGGGATAATTCCACTACCACAGAAGCTGATTCCAAACTGGGAAATAAGACAATTCCTCTAACTTGATCTTGGGAAAATGCTTTTAAAACTTCTGCGTCAATATCTAGGGAAGATGATAAATCAATTACTTTAGTGATTTTACCGCCTTTTTTTTGGAAAGCTTGATGAAACTCTTGAGTAAGTTCTTGGCTATCAATCTGGTTAGAATTATTAAAAATAATTACTTTATCTAGATCATGTTTGCTGGCATAATTAGCTAAAGTCTCACCAATTTTTTCATTGGTGATAACGGTTCTAAAAAAGTATTCACTCTCAATTACATCCGAGGAACTTGTCGAAGAAATTAAAGTAATTTTGGCTCTTTCATAGATAGGTAAAGCTGCTAAGGTGGCTTCACTAGAATAATGTCCAATTACTCCAATAACTTGGGTGTCTTTAACGATTTCCTTGGCGACTATCTTAGCAACTTTTTCATCATTATTATCATTGGCAATAACGATATTTAAAAATAAATTATTCGCACTGGTCGGTAATTGGCTATTAAAAAAATATTGTGCTTGAGCAATCCCTTTAAGGATTTCTTGGGAAATTTCATTTTTTTTGCCACTGGGAATAACCACCGCCAAAGTCACATAATTATTACTTAAATAAGCGATAGCATTATTATAATAAATCAAGGTTTCTGCATCTTCAGGATGAGCAAGATAGGCTTTTTTGAATAACTGTTTAGCCTCTAGATAATTAGCATTTTTAAAAGCCAAAATACCCCGATCTTTATAAAAATTTTCCTGTTTGATAAGTAGCTTTTTTTCGCCTTGGCTAAATAGTTCAGGCTCCTTAGTATAGGGAATTTTATAAAAGTAAGGTAACAGCCATGACTGGTAGAATCCCAACCCAAGTAACCCTGTAACAATGCTAGTAAATATTCCCGCTACTAACATAAATAAACGAGATTGTTTTTGACGAGTAATTCTCTCAGATGCGGCTAAAAAACGATAATCGATACTATCTAATTCTTTATCTTCTTGCCATTTTTTAGATTCCTCTAACTTTTTCCCCGTCAGTAAACAATTTGTATCGGTAAAATTTGAGTCTTCCCACTTAGCAATCTCCGATTGATAAGGACGACTAGCTGCTAATACATTATATAACCATTTTTGATTAAAAATTGCCTGATAAATAGCATTAGCCACCCTAAGATAGCCCTGATTATCGACGATAACTAATCCAGATAGTAATAATTCATCATGTTCTGGTGTGTTACTAGCTTTCACCAATTTACCTTTTAAAAGGTTGGCATAAACCCTTAGTAAATATCCTTGATCAGGATGATAAATAAGTCGCTCTCTTATACTTGATAAAAAAGCAGGTTCATCTTTTTTTTCCCAGTTATCAATAATGTGTTTATAAACGAAATCTCGCACCCAAGCTGATAAGAGAGACTGAGGTATTGTAACTTTAAACTTGGCCATTAAATAGCACAATTTTTGAGTTAGAAAAGGTTGACCATTAGTCCAGCTAAAAATTTCTTGTAGAATTTCTTGAGGGGACACACCCAACCCTTCTAGTCCTTGCATCAAGGGTTGACAGTTATCTTCTAACGACAGTCCATTTAATTCAATTGCTTTACCAATATTGAAAGGAGTTCTTTGACTATCTTGAATTAATTGATTGGGGGTAGCCGTGCCAATTAAAACAAATGAAATACGATTAAAATCTGCATTAATAACTCGCTTTTCATGACAAGACCTAAGGTAAGCAAAAAAGTCATCAGTAGCAAAAGGTAGTTTTCTAACCACATCAATTTCATCAATAAAAATAACAATGTTGTTTGAAATTTTTATCAATAAAATTTCTTTAATAAACTGTCTAAGTAACCCAACATTAGAAACAGATTGACTGGCGATCCAAGATTCTAAATCCGTCATATTTAGTTTTAATTGTTCGGCAATTTCAATAATTAAGGAATGATACCAGCTAGATTGATCTACTGATGTCCCCAATTCATTTAAGTCTATACGGGAACAGGCAACTCCTTGGGCTTCAATTTGAGTTTGGATGCGTACCGTCAAACTCGACTTGCCCATTTTGCGAGAATTGAAAATATAACAATACTGACTGTTCATCAGAGCTTGGTACAATTTCAGATCAGCCCTTCTATCCACATAGCTTGGATCGGAAGGAGATAGGGTACTAGAAAACTTATAAACAGTTTCTGCGGTTCCGTTTTCTTGCATATTTCGGTATTTCATTGACCAGATAACCAAAATTTGGGTAAGTAATACCAGTTTGAACTACACTAACCCCGGTGATAAATCCAGAAAAAAACCGCGCTCACTCATAGCCAATTATTGGTAAGCTAGTTCTGCTCTGAATGAAATTGGCATATTTTCTTCGGGTAAACTCATCTAAGCTGAATTCTCTCAACTGCGCGAATCCCCACCCTCAGCAACGGGTTCGGAAGAGACTGAAAAGTCTCCTATCCCCTAATTCCCTACTCTAAAGCGTAGATACGACCATCCATGAGCAGACGGGTGATCCCTTTCGCTTCCAGTTGAGCGTGAGCTTTTTCGATCAGGCGACCGTCGGGAACTTTAATCACTTTTTCCTTGCGCTTGGAGAAACGACGAGCGATGCGATGACTTTCAAAGATGGGGAGAGTGCGCTGCTGGATTTCCTGAGGGGGAACCTTACCCAATTCGGCAAAATCCTTGAGGGGACGGGTGATTAATTCGGCAGCACGATCGATGACCAAGTAACAGGTTTTGGGAAAAGCCGCCGCCGAGAGGGGTAAGATCTGTAATTGGGCGGTTTTAACGATAGTCGGGCCTAAATAGCTGTCCGCTAGTTCCCCCTCCTCCTCATCTTCATCCTCATCCTCCTCTTCATCCCAATCCTCGTCAAGCTCATCTTCTTCCTCCTCTTCCTCGATAGCTTCGACGAAAAACTCGCTTAAATTAGCGGTTTCTAGGGTCTTATCGCCATTAATTTCTGTATCTTCTGGATTATCTGCTTCTGGCGGGTAAACGGTATCCATTAACAGGGTTAATTGTTCCACAGAAGCGATCGGTGGCTCAAAAGCCTGCTCATCCTTAGCTGCGATTTGGGCTGCCCGAACACTAATCACCTCGATCGCTTTTTCTGGTAGATCCGCTGCTGCCTCCTCCTCCTCAAGGCCGCGACCATTGCGGGCCAAGCGTTTTTTCTGGATTAACTGCTCGTATTCCTCGCCAGAAAAAGAATTTTTGAGAAAACGACTGACCGTAGAGCTACTCACGCCATAACGCTCGGCTAAGGTGGAAGTGGTGGCCTCCGTTTCCCGATAAAGCTTAAGAATTTCTTTTTTCGTGGCATCAGTCAGTTTTCTTGGACTCATATTACTTATATAGTTATTTTTTAAGCGATAGGATCTTGCCGATGGCTAGTCAGGGGAAGCTGTTGTCCTTGAGCGGATGTACTCTTAATCATAAAACGCTCTAGCCAATTAAAACTAAGCAATTCGTTTTCTAGTCCCTGTTCTAGTCTATCCTTGACTTCTGTTTCTCACCACTACTCAAGATTAAAAAATTGACGATGATATCAAGTGCTGCTAGTCAAAAAGCCTTATTAGTTCTGGCCGATGGTACAGTTTACGAGGGTTATTCCTTCGGAGCCAAGGGAACCACCGTCGGCGAAGTTGTCTTTAACACGGGGATGACCGGTTATCAGGAAGTCCTCACCGATCCCAGTTATGCTGGTCAAATCGTCACTTTTACCTATCCAGAATTGGGAAATACGGGGGTTAACCCCGAGGATGAGGAGTCAATTCGTCCCCAGGTGAAAGGAGCGATCGCCAAAAACATCTGCCACCGGCCCAGTAATTGGCGTTCCAGCCAATCTCTACCGGATTATCTGGCCGCTCATCATGTTATTGGCATCTATGGCATCGATACCCGGTCTCTGACCCGCAAAATTCGCTCGGTTGGGGCGATGAATGGGGCAATTTCCACGGAAATACTCGATTATCACGATTTACTGCGGCTGGTGCAGGCAGCCCCCAGTATGGCGGGATTAAATCTCGTCAAAGAAGTAACCACCAAGGAAGTGTACGAATGGACGACTCCCACTCCGTCCACCTGGGAATTTGCGCCAATTGATAGTGATCAAGAACCGTTAACGGTGGTGGCGATCGATTTTGGCATCAAACGCAATATTCTCCGACGTTTAGCCAGCTACGGTTGTCGGGTGATCGTGGTTCCCGCTGACACTCCCCCGGAAAAAATCGCCGCCTATAATCCCGATGGTATTTTCTTTTCTAACGGACCGGGAGATCCGGCGGCTGTCACCGAAGGTATTGCCCTAGCCAAGCAACTTTTGCAAGGGGAAAAACCCACTTTTGGCATCTGTATGGGTCATCAAATTTTAGGCCTATCCCTAGGAGCAGAAACCTTTAAACTGAAATTTGGCCATCGCGGGTTAAATCAACCCTGTGGACTGCAGCAACAGGTGGAAATTACCAGTCAGAATCACGGTTTTGCCGTGCAGGAAGCCTCTTTAAATCCGCAAGTGGAGATTACCCATCTCAACCTCAATGATCGCACCGTAGCGGGTTTAAAACACAAGTCCTTGCCCTTTTTCTCGGTGCAATACCACCCCGAAGCCAGTCCTGGCCCCCACGATGCCGATTATCTGTTTGGCAAATTTGTTGATTTAATGCGGCAAGCAAAAAAGGATCGGGCGTAAATTTTTAGGATATACTAGGGTTTTGATTTTTACGGCTCTAGAGCTAGGAGGCGATTATTCCAGAAGCAATTAACTTGACTGTCAGCTTGCGAGGCACCCGCGAGGTCAGAGATAAGTACCAAATTTTCCGTTTGACGGGTCTTTTAGATGCCTTTTCCGAACCGACTTTTTGTAAGGTGATCGAAGGCTATGTGGAGCAGGGTCCTAAGGATGTGATTATTAGCCTGGCTCAGATTGATTTTATCGATAGCTCCGGTTTAGGAGCTTTGGTAAAATTGGTGAAAAAGGCCAAAACTGAAGGGGGCAGTTTACAAATTGTTACCAATCCCCGGGTAACTCAAACCGTAAAACTGGTGCGATTGGAGAAGTTTTTTTCCCTGCAACCCACCCTAGAGGCTGCGATCAAATATCTAGAAAAAGCGTAAATCGTGGAATCTCCTCTCGAAAAAATTCGCTTACAGGTCAGTGGCCAGGGTTCACCAATCCTAGAGGGTCTTGACCGATTATCGCCCGCTTCTCTGGCCTATCTGGGGGATGCTGTTTATGAATTATACATCCGCACCTATTATTTACTGCCGCCCCAGCGTCTGGGGGACTATCACGCTCAGGTGGTAGGCAAGGTCAGGGCCGAACAACAGGCTTTAGATTTAGCACAACTGCAGCCCTATCTGACGGACCAAGAAAAAGAAATTCTGCGCCGGGGACGCAATGCGGTCACGGGAAAACGTCGTCGTCTGACAGCCCAAGTCTATCAGCAGGCCAGCAGTTTAGAAACCCTGTTCGGCTATCTTTATCTACAAGACCCCTCAAGATTACATCAACTATTAGAAAAACTAGAATTATAGCCCTCAGGTATTTTACGAAAAGCATTCCCAAATGCGTTTAACTGCTATGGGATAGAGAGGTGCGTAGTTCACCCAAGGAGAATTAATCTCTCGAAGTAAAAGTGAAGGGAATTTCTGAAATGGAATTCAGTCTGTCTATATTTGACTATACTTTTACTAACTATTATTCCCGACCCCCTTTTATTAATCCATGCAATCATGAGCGATCGACCATTTCGTAGCAAGTCCGATAATAGTAATTTTCGCCGGCCCTCGCGGTCAAAAACCGGGCCAATTCTGGCTAAATCCCCGACAGTAACTCCAGAAAACCAAGAAGCTGATGATCTGCTCTACGGTCGCCGGGTAGTTTTAACGGCCATGGAGGAGGAGCGCCAACTGAATCGGATTTGGGTAGTCAATCGACTCCGTTACGATCCCCGTTATCATACCCTTTTGGAAAAAGCCAAAGCCAACGGCACGGTAATTGATGAGGTGGACGATCTCCGTCTCGATCAGATTACCAGTAAGGCCAATCATCAGGGGATCGCCGCCCAGATGTCTCCCTATGAGTATATCGAATTAGCCGATCTGATCGAAAAAGCTAAGGGCAAAAGTCGCCACCCCGTCATCGTCATCGCTGAAGGTATTACGGATCCCCATAACCTTGGGGCAATCATTCGCACCGCCGAAGCTATGGGTTGTCAGGGGGTAGTTATTCCCCAACGTCGCGCCGCCGGGGTGACATCGACGGTGATGAAAGTGGCGGCGGGGGCCCTGGAATATTTACCCGTCGCTAGGGTGGTTAATCTCAATCGTGCTTTAGAGGAATTAAAAGCGGCCGGTTTTTGGCTCTACGGCACGGCGGCAAAAACTGGTAAATCTTTACACACAATCAATTTAACGGGTGCGATAGGATTGGTGGTAGGTTCGGAGGGAGAGGGTTTGAGTCTGTTGGCCCAAAAGTCCTGCGATGAGTTGGTATCTATCCCCTTGGCAGGCAAAACTCCCAGTCTCAATGCTTCGGTGGCGGCGGCTATGGCTCTTTACGAGGTTTACCGGCAACGCTGGCAAAATTCCCCCGATTGAAAATCTGTATTTTTCGACACTCCCAATAGCCAAAAGGAGAAAGTATAAATATAATAGGAAGGAAGTTTGCGAAATGTAAACAAACGTAACAAAACCACCAGAGTAGATTTAGATGGGGAACGAAATGAAAGAATTTTTGATTAGCTTACTCGAAAGGTTCGGATTAGCCTACTGGGTCGAGATTAAAACCGACTATCCCAGATGTACTTATTATTTTGGTCCTTTTCTCGCTAAAGACGAGGCTGAAGTCGCTCAAGCTGGTTACGAAGAAGATTTGAAAACAGAAGGAGCGCAGGGGATTAAATTGCATATAAAACGTTGTAAACCCGAAGATTTAACTATTTTTGAGGAAAAGGAAGAAGGTAAGCTCCTCAATCCCTTAAAGGTCTTACGCAGTCAAGTTTCTTAACAATTTCCAGTGATCGGTAATCAGTGATCAGCTTCTGAAGGCAACAGGCAACAGGCAAAAGGCAAAAGGCTCCAAGAAAGGATTCGGCGATTCTCCTACCGAAAAAGAAGGCTAGAAACTAAGTAGAGCTTGCTGAATAAATGTGAAATATAGACGAGGTAAGGGTTTTAGGGTTCTGTTTCGCTCCCACAGGTGCAAGATTTTGAGAGAATCGTGGTTCAAAACCTGGCCTCTTCATCGGCCCGCGTCCTGTAGGGGCGAAGCATTCGGGCAATAACCTATCGGTGAAACCCTAGATATTCTATCCGAATGCTTCGCCCCTACTTTTTGCCGCAAACCCTAAATATCAATGGGAGCGATTTAAAAAACAGCTATATTCTGCTTCTGTCAGTCTTCCCGCTTCGTAGAGAGTATCGGTAATTTCTGCTAGAGTTAAAACCGAATAAGGTTGATAACCATGGCTACGAAGTTTATCTTTAACAAGCCCACCATGGTCGATAAAAACCACAATATCATTAACTAATAATCCCGCCGATTTAATCTTTTCTGCCCCCTCGATCGCACTTTTGCCAGAAATTAAAATATCGTCCACTACTACCACGGTTTCCCCCACTTGAAAATTACCTTCAATTACTCTTCTTGTGCCGTGGGCTTTTACTTCTTTGCGGGGGAAAATCATCGGATGATTTAATAATAAAGATAAACCCGTAGCTGTAGGTAAAGAACCGTAGGGGATACCAGAAATGCGGTCAAATGTCAAGGTTTTTAATATTTCTCCATAGGCTTCAATTACCTGCTGAAAAATATTAGGATTAGAGATAATTTTTCTCAGATCGATATAATAGGAAAAAGTTTCTCCCGATGCTTGCACATAATCGCCAAACATCAAGCAGCCAATATCAAATAATTGTAGAATTAAATCCTGATGAGGATGTTGTTTTAAAAGACAAACGTTAGCAGTCCAAGTATCATCTTGGCTCGATTCTTGCTGGTGATTTTGTTGAATTTTGTTGACTTCCTCTCGTAAATCCTTGACTTTTGCCCCCAAATCGGGTTGAGATAAAAAGTCTTGGGGTACAGGAATTAATAAACCCTCGCCATGACTATTTAAACCCACAGTAATTAACTCGGAGAATTGACTTTTTTCTTCCCAAATACTGCGTAATAAAATCAATCTTTCGGGAGCAAAATTGCGAATCCTCTTCAATATCTCCGGTTGAGTGGTTCCCACTTCTAAAAATACTTGTTCGGGAGTTCCCCAAGTGCAAGCTTCTTTGACAACTTGCAGATAAAAAGGATTGTCGCGACTGGGGAATTCTTGCAGATTAATCGCACCTTGATTGGAAGTATGACAGAGGATAAAAGCGCCATGCTCGGGGTAAACTAAAAAAGGAGCAACGTGATCCTGTCCGGAGTAGGGATTGAGAGTAACCGCGTCCACCTGCCAAGTTTTAAAGATAGTCTCGGCTAAAACACTGCTGGTATTAATATCACCATGTTTAGCATCCAAAATTACAGGGATATGAGGGGGAATTGCCTTTAAAATTCGCTGTAATAATTCTAACCCCGCTGCTCCCAAAGCTTGATAAAAGCCTAAAGTTGGTTTGTAGGCACAGACAAAAGGGGCAGTTTCATCGATAATAAACTTGAGCCACTGTTCTAAATTAACGATTAATTCTCCCGGGGTGGAGGGCATCATTTCGGGGTTAGCATCTAAACCGAGGACAAGTAGAGTCTGGTTTTGACTAATGGCGTGGTTTAACTTTTGAAAAAAATTCATCGGTTCCTAATCTCAGGATTCTGGATTAGTTTCTAATTCTACACTATTTGGCCGAAAAATAGGCTGTAAAATTGTCTGGTGCAGACTTTTTCTGGTGTCAGCGTCAAGGAATTTCTTTTGTAAGGGTTGCCATTCTTGCCATTTTTGGTGACGGATATTTCGGAAAATTTCTAGTAAGGTGGGCATTTCCTTGGCGAGACAATTGGGGAAAATTTGGCTAAGAAAAGCCGAGAGAACACAACAATCCTGCATTTCTCCGAGAATACCTTGAAGGTTTTTAATATCCTCTAGATACTCTCGATACTTATCGCTATAAAACTGAGTGAATAACTCCATATTATAGCGAGAACGCTTGGCTTCTTTACGGAGATCATGCAGTAATAATCCTTCTTTTTCCAATAAGTCATCAATTTCTTGACTAGAAAACTCTCTTACTTTTTGATCTTCCTCTAAATTTACCCCAATTAACCAGCCTTCATGGAGTAAAAAGCGACTCGCTTGCGGTAATAATAAGTCTGGTAAAACCGTGGCAATATCTAATTTTCCTATCGGTTGATAGGTGGGATTATCCAACCAACTGGCAAAATCTGCCTTAAAATTGAGAAATTTGTCGGACTTTAACAGCTTTTCTACCTTAGCAAATGCCTTTTTTCTTTGTTGTTCGAGAACTTGTAAAACTTTCTTCAGTAAATCCTGTTCTTTCGGGGGCAAAATTGGCTGATAATGACCGATAAAAGCCTCTTTTAACACATCTAAATCCCGCAATTCTCCTAAAATTCTGCCCAGATTACCCACCCGTTTTTGATCGGCAGATTTCGGCATGGTTAAAGCGGGTGCAAAACCGGTTAAGGTACTGCGAAGACGACGCATTCCCACACGAATTTGATGTAATTCTTCCGTATCCTGATCGAGTAAAACCCCAGCTTCGTGTCTAAGAACTTTATGAAAATGTTTATCAATACCGATATAGGCCCAATCGGCAACAGTTTTAGCCCGAGGATTAAATTTGTTAGTCATTGGTCTTTAGGGAGGAAATAATGTCAAGATGGTGATAGAATCTTTAAATCAAGACTGGAACTAATAGATCCCATTTATTCTATACAATAGGATGAACCAGCCGCTTTAAGGGAAGTTTATGGATAGTTTTTGGCTAGATTATGGGGGGGAAATCGCTTTTCGCACAGGAGAGCATCTTTTCTTGACGGGAATAGCCATGGCTATGGGTAGCTTAATCGGGATTCCTCTAGGTATTTTAATTAGTCGTCAAGCTATTCTCGCCCCACCGATTATAGCGATCGTTAACACCCTACAGACTATCCCCAGTTTAGCCCTATTTGGTTTTTTAATTTCCGTGCCTTTTTTGGGAGGAATCGGCAAAATTCCCGCTATTGTTGCCCTAACTCTCTATACTTTACTGCCAATTGTTTTAAATACCTATCTGGGCATCAAAAAAGTTGATCCCGAATTAAAATTAGCGGGGTTATCCCTAGGCATGACCGACGGTCAAATCCTGCGCTATATCGAATTACCCCTGGCCAGGGCGACGATTTTGGCAGGAGTGAGAATTGCGACGGTGATTGCTATCGGTGTGGCTACGATCGCAGCTGCCATTGGTGGCGGTGGTTTGGGAGTGTTTATTTTTCGCGGTATTGCCACGGTCAACAATCAGTTAATTTTGGCGGGGGCAATTCCTGCCGCTTTTTTAGCCCTTGTTGCCGATTGGAGTCTCGGTCGGCTAGAAAAGACCTTTTCCCCTTCGCAACGTCCGAAAAAGCCCTCTAAATGGCAATGGGGCTTAGGTTTAATTGGGTTGGCCTTGCTATCTTTCCTCTTGACTCAAATTTTCCATTCATCCCCCGGCACAGTGGTGATCGGTTCCAAAAATTTTACCGAACAGGTGATTTTAGGGGAAATTTTGGCACAGGAAATCGAAAAAGAGACGAATTTACGGGTTGAACGTCAATTTAATCTCGGTGGTACTCTGATCTGTCATGAAGCGGTGAAAGCGGGTAAAATCGACGGTTATGTGGAGTATTCTGGCACGGCTTTCACGGGAATTTTGCAAGAAAAACCCCTTAACGATGCCCGATTAGTCTTTGAAAAGCTGCAAAAGATTTATCCAGAAAAATTTAATCTAGAAGTGTTTCCCAGTCTAGGATTTGAGAATACTTTCGCCATTGTTATCCGGGGAGAAACCGCCAGTCAATACAATCTTAAAACTCTCTCGCAGGTGGCTAAATATACCCCCAATTGGCAAGCGGGTTTTGGTTATGAATTTTTGGAAAGGGAAGACGGTTACAAGGGATTAGCGAAGACCTACGGCCTAACTTTTGCCCGACCCCCGAAAGTGATGGATTTAGGGTTAATGTACCGCGCTTTAGCCGAAAAACAGGTGGATTTAGTGGCGGGAAATTCCACCGATGGCTTAATTCCCGTGCTAGATTTAGTCATCCTAGAAGATGATCAACGCTATTTTCCTCCCTACGAAGCGGTACCGATTTTTAACCGGGATAGTTTGCAAAAATATCCGCAATTGCGACAGGTTTTAGCCAAACTCACTGGCAAAATTACCTCCAGCACTATGCAGAAATTAAACTATCAGGTGGATGGACGCAATCGCAGGGTGGAGGAAGTGGTCAAAGAATTTCTAGTCTCCCTCTCTTAACCATTTAGTCACTCCCCCGGGTTGGTCGATTAAAGTAATGCCTTGGGCTTTTAATTCTGCACGAATGCGATCGCTTTCGGCGTAATTTTTCGCTTTTTTCGCCTCTGTCCGTTGTTGGATGAGATTTTCGATTTCCGCTGCACTAATTCCCTCAGAAACAGAGGTTTCTCCCTGGTCGGCGGCCATTTCTAAGCCCAAAACCCTAGACAATTTCACCAAAGTATGCCATTTTACCGCTAATTGGGCCAGATTGCTGTCTGTCTTACCCGCATGGGTTAAATTATTACCTTCCTTGCGTAATTCCTTAGCGATTTCAAATAACACTGCTAAACCACCGGCAAAGTTAAAATCGTGATTTACCGCCTCTTGAAAGCGATTTTCTAGCTCTTGGTCGGTAATTCTGGGATTATCGGGCGGAAGATGCTTATAACCAAAGGATAAACCCTCTTGTAAAGTATGCCAGCCATTAGTGGCCGCCTGCAATCCCTCATCGGAAAAATCAATCGGTTTGCGGTATTGGGCGCCTAAAATTAATAATCTCACGGCTAAGGGGTCATATTTTGCCAATAACTCGCGAATAGTGATGAAATTACCGAGGGATTTCGACATTTTTTCCCCGGCCACCTTAACCATGCCATTATGTAACCAATAGTGGGCCAGAGGTTTACCCGTAGCCGCTTCACTTTGGGCAATTTCGTTTTCGTGGTGGGGAAAAATCAGATCACTTCCCCCCACATGAATATCGATAGTTTCTCCCAATTGTTCTTTGACCATGGCCGAACATTCAATATGCCACCCCGGACGACCTTGGCCCCAGGGAGAATCCCAACTAGGTTCCCCCGATTTTGCCCCCTTCCAGAGGGCAAAATCAAAGGGGTCTTGTTTTTTAATTGCTTCCGGGTCGTCGGTTTCTACCCGGCCGCTGGCCCCGGCTTGCAAATCATCGAGTTTTCGCCCTGATAGTTTGCCATAATCAGAAAAACGACGGACGGAGTAGTAAACATCGCCATCGCTGGGGTAAGCATAGCCTTTTTGTTCTAATTCATAGACTAGGCGCTTGATACCGTCGAGGGTATGAGTGGCCCGGGGATAAGCGTCCGCCGGTCTGACTCCTAATTTTGCCATATCCTCAAAGTAGGCCTGGATAAATTTCTCGGCTACGGCTGCCATGGTGGTATGTTCATTTTTAGCCCGATTGAGAATTTTATCGTCAATATCGGTGAAATTCTGAATATAGCGCACTTTATAACCGAGATACTCCAAATAACGCCGCACCACATCCCAAACCACACAGGTACGCGCATGACCCAAATGGCAATAATCATAGACGGTAATGCCGCAGCAATACATGGAGACAATGCCGGGGATGAGGGGGGTAAAGGGTTCTTCGCGACGACTGAGGGTGTTGTAGAGGATTAAGGTCATGGAGGGGGAATTTTTTTTCTGGGGAAAAAGGCTAGTCCAATTTTATAGCAGTTATCAGTGATCAGTTATCAGTTACCGCTAACCACTTTCCCCGTTCCCTGAATTTCGTTACTATACTTTGTGTTTTTTGTCAAGAGGTTTTTAGGGTTTTAGTAAAGATATGACGGTAAGATTCGAGGAGATAGGACTGTTTTGATGACAACTATTATTGATAGAATCGATAGAATAACGAGAGGAAAGCTTGATTGTTTGCCTTAACCGACAATTTTTATTGTTAATCAACTTTGACCAGACCATCATCATGAATGAACCACCTAATAGCGCTGGCGATGAAATCCAATTACCCCGGGGAGAAAGAGTTGACCAGCTAAGACATCTGATCGAAACCCTACGCATTGCCGATGAAGTGGCCAATCGCGGTTATTTGATTACCAGCGCCGAAGTGGCCGATTTAATGGATATTAATCCAGGGGCCGTTACCAGTCGCGGCGACCATTGGCCGTGGCGAAATTGGGTAATCTCCCGGGTCAGACGCGAGGGAAACCAAATTCTTTGGCAATTGGAAAAAGTCGATTAGGGTTAATTGCAACCATCAGTTAATTTCTCTCTTAACTTTTGTAATTATTTCGTCATTTTCCCCCAGCAGATGACGCGCAAAACGTCGAGCTAGGGGCGGAGCCGATACAAGTGTACTGGTAAAACCAGAAAATACCTGCAATCCCACTTTATCGGCGATCGCTCCCACTAGAGGCCGTCCCGAGGGGGCAAAGGCCACTAGGCAATGATGACAGCTGCCGGGGAGAGCGGCTAAAGAGGGCAGCAATGTCCCCACGGCGGTGCGGATTGCTTTTTCCCCCGCCACAGGGTTTAAAATCGCGCCTGGATCGGTGATAATGGCGCTAATTTGCCCTAGATAAAGGCTTTGATCCCGGAATTGTACCGCTCCCGTTTCTAAAACACTGGCAATTATTTCTGGGGTTTCTCTCTGCCAAATGCCCTGCTTTTCTAGTTGGGTGATTTTTTGCTCTAATAGCAATCTGGCAGGAATTGCGGGCATAACTAGGGTGTTTAATTTGATCTCAGTGGGGGGAATTTTGATCACCTGGGCATGGGTAAAATAGACGGGAGCAGTAATACCGGATTTTTGCAGTAAAGACCGGGTTAATCCCCCCGCACAGACGATAGTTTCCCCAGCAGAATAATTATTTTTAGGAGTTTTTGCGCCGGTAATTCTCGATGCAGTTTCAATTAATTCGATGACAGCTTCCCGAATAATCGTGCCTCCCAGACGCAGAAAAGCTTGTTGATAGGCAAGATTAGTTTTTTCGGCGTTAATGTGACCGTGGGGCAGTCGTAAAACTCCGGAGATAGCAGCGGGATTTAATAGGGGTTCTAAAGCGATCGCTGCCTGCGGATCGAGAATTTCGGGGGTAATAGTAAAGATAGCAAATTTTTCGGCCACAGTGGCTGGGTCATCTTCAGGGTTAACGGTGAGAATTAGCTCTAGGTCCCGGTATTCGTTATCTATGCCCAATTCCTGGGATAAATTGCGCTGAATTTCTCGACCTTCTTGATATAATTTTCTCTGGATTTCTGTGGTGGCCGACCAATAGGCTAAACCCCCGTAACTGTAGAAAGTGGCGTTGAGGGGATGGGTTTCTTTTTCTAATAAGAGGACTCGACTGCCTAGATTGGCTAGTTCATAGCTTAAGGCAGAACCGGTGATACCACCACCGATAATTATATAATCATAAGTTGTGGTCATAATTGGGCTAATTTTTCCTCGATTAACCTATTCTATCATTATACTTGCTCGGTTCCCTGGTTCTGATTTAAGCAATAATTGCTATAATTACAGAAAATGTTAAAGGCGGGATCGGATAACTATGCAACAGTTAGAAACTAGGGGGATAACTGACCGATGGATTAAAGGTAGTTGGGAAGAATACTTAGCAGCAATTAACAACTTCCCAGAAAATCAAGGAAAAAGTTATTATTACAATGGCTATTATCGATTAGAAATGACTCCTATTGGATTTGAACACGCTAGAGATCATCACGTTGTCTTTTTGGGGGTGAGTCTCTACGCTATCCTCAAAGAAATTCCTTTTCAAGGACTCCCCACTTGTTCTTATCGTAAAAGAGGAATTAGAGAAGTGCAGCCAGATATATCTTACTATCTAGGAGAAAAAGCGAATCTGATACCAAATGGGACTTCGATTATTGATTTAAATCAGTATCCCCCACCAGATTTAGTCATTGAAATCTCAAAATCTACCTTCAATGATGACTTAGGTAATAAACGCTTACTCTACGAAGAATTAGGAGTTAGTGAATACTGGAGTGTTAAGGTAGATGATCCCCAAATATTCGCCTTTGAAATAATCGATCGAGGTAGTAAAAGAATTGATATATCAAAGGTTTTACCTAATTTAAAACTTGCGGTTTTAGAGTCAGCTTTACAACAGGCACGCACCAGAGATCAAAGTCAGGTGGGACGTTGGTTAATCAGTCAATTTCAAGGTTAACTCCATAAAATCGAGGCTAATATTATGCAACAGCTAGAAACTACTATCTCGACAGATTTATGGATTAAAGCTAGTTGGGAAGAATACTTAGAAGCAATTAAAAACTTCCCAGAAAATCAAGGAAAAAGTTATTATTACAATGGCTATTATCGATTAGAAATGACTCCTATTGGTAACGATCATGCCAGCGATCATGCTATTTTGATCTTCGCTGTTAGTCTCTATGCCACCCTAAAAAATCTGACCTTTAATGCCAAAGATAATTGCAGTTTTCGCAGGTCTGGTTATCGAGAAGTTCAACCGGATATATCTTATTATTTTGCCGAGAAAGCTAATCTGATTCCCTACGGTACTTTGATTATTGATTTGAATCAGTATTCCCCACCAGATTTAGTCATTGAAATCTCAAAATCTACCCTTAATGATGACTTAGGTAATAAACGCTTACTCTATGAAGAATTAGGGGTTAGTGAATACTGGAGTGTTAAGGTAGATGATACCCAAATATTCGCCTTTGAAATAATCGATCAAGGTAGTAAAAGAATTGATATATCAAAGGTTTTACCTAATTTAAAACTTGCGGTTTTAGAGTCAGCTTTACAACAGGCACGCACCAGAGATCAAAGTCAGGTAGGACGTTGGTTAATCAGTCAATTTCAAGGTTAAATCCTGCTGTTTTTTGGCAGCCGCTTTCTCCAATAAAGACTCGGCAAAAGCGATGGCAGCCGCTGCCGAATTTCCTCCCGTTAATTGTGCCAATTCTTCCCTTCTCGTCTGACGATTATCGAGAGAAGTAACCCGGACAACCGTGCGAATTTCCGAGAGATTAGTGGAATCATCTTCGGCAATCATTTGTTTATAAACGCGAAAATGGTGATCAGCTAAAGCAGCCACTAAGGGTTGATGAGTGACGCACAAAACTTGATATTGTTGACCTAATTGATCTAATTTATCGGCAATTGCTTGGGCAACTTTTCCCGATACTCCCGCATCGATTTCGTCAAAAATTAGGGTGGCTGCTGCCGATTGGGATTGGGAAAAACAGGACTTTAACGCTAGGAGAAAACGACTCATTTCTCCTCCGGAAGCGGTACTGGATAAAGGTTGGATTTTTTCCCCTGGATTGGGACTAAAATAAAATACCACTTGATCGACTCCCAGACTGCTAGGATTACCCGGGTCAATCCGACAGACAAAAATCACCTTTTCCATGGCTAAAGGTTTTAATTCCTGTACCAATTGTTTTTCTAGTTGACTAGCGGTTTCTTGTCGCAAAAAGGTCAACTGGGTGCTAGTTTCTTGATAGATTTTTTCCTGTTGCTGACAAATTTTTTCTAATTCCTCAATCGATTGTCCTTCTCCCGTCAACTCCGCTAATTCCTGCTGTAATTTCTGATAATAATCGATCGCTTCGGCTAAACTTGGGCCATATTTGCGACAAATGCGCTTAAGTTGGACAATTCTCTCTTCTATCTCGTTCAATCTCTCCGGATCTGCCTCTAGACTATCCCCATAAACGTTGATTTCCTGTCCCGCTTCCACCACCTGATTTAATGCCGATCGCACCATCTCTAAAATTGGCTCTAAACTGCTATCATAAACCATCATATTTGTCAAGATATTTTCAGCTTTTCCTAACAAATCAGCGACGGCGGGTTGATCGCGATCATTTTGGTAGAGTAGTTGATAGACTTGATAGCTGGAATTTTGTAAATCGACACCGTGGGAGAGTCGGTTTCTTTCCTGTTCTAACTGTTCCAACTCGTTAGCGTCAGTTAAATTAGCTGATTCTAGTTCTTTTAGTTGATATTCTAATAAATCTAATCTCTGTAGGCGATTTTGTTCCGATTGCAATCTATTATTGAAAATATTCTTGCTTTCTTGCCAGTTAGCGTAGGCTGTGGCTACCTTTTCCCGCTGCTGCAGCAGGGATTCACCCCCGTAGAGATCTAATAATTCCCTCTGTCGATTAGCGTCCATTAACTGAACTGTTTGACCTTGAGCGGTGATTTCTACCAAAAAATCTCTTATTTGCGCCATTTGTTGGCGATTAGCGACGACTCCGTTAATCCGAGAGCGAGAACGCAAGGAATTATTAGTAATCACTAATTCCCGGCTGATGGTCAGACTATTATCCTCTAATGGGTCAATTTCCTGACTTTCTAGCCAAGCAATTAATTCTGGAGTCAGAGAAAAAGTCGCTTCTAGGGTTGATTGTTGGCTTCCCTGACGGATGACGCGATGATTGACTTTACCACCGAGAACAATATCGATCGCATCTAATATAATCGATTTTCCTGCCCCCGTCTCACCGGTCAGTACATTTAATCCGCTGCCGAAAGTTAATTCTAAGCGATCGATGAGGGTAAAATTTTCAATTTGTAGGCAGGATAACATATATCAGTAATCAGTAATCAGTTGCTAAGTAGGTAGGCGTTAAAAATTATCAGATGCCCCCTTATTAAGGGGGGATACCCCCTTAATCCCCCCTTATCAAGGGGGGCAGGGGGGATCGAACCTAAAATCCATTTTTAATTTAATTATAACCAGCTACTTATTCTCATTATCCTTCAGCATTCCCTAATTTTCCCCGAAACGGTAGCCCTTCCCATAGACAGTATTAATTAGAGGTGTTTCTCCAGGCGCTTCGATTTTACGACGCAGTAAGCGCATCAGGGCAGGAACCACATTACTATTAGGTTGCTCTCCTTCTGACCAGAGATGCTGATAAATTTGTTCATGGGTGAGAAGTTGCCCTGGATGGGTCATAAATAAAGTTAACAATTGTATTTCTTTTGCTGATAAACTGATCGTGCGACCGTGACGATAGGCCACTTGATTTTCGCTATCGAGTTCTAAATCAGCACATTTTAATTTACTGCTATTACTAGCTTCAAAATTGGGAGAACGACGCAATAAAGCGCGGACTCTCGCTAATAATTCTCGCAGTTGAAAGGGTTTGACTAAATAATCATCAGCACCGGCATCTAATCCCGCCACTCGATCGTCTATGGTATCCTTAGCGGTTAGAAATAAAACGGGAGTGGTGTCCCCTTGATTGCGTAAATATTGACAGATTTGTAATCCGGATTGCTGGGGTAACATCCAATCGAGAATTAAGAGGTCATAATTATTCTCTTGTGCCAATTCTAACCCCGTCCGACCATTATCAGCAATATCAACTTCATAGCCTTCTTGAGCAAGAATTTGTTCTAAGGGTTCGGTTAATTCTTTTTCATCGTCAACGATAAGTATTCGCATAGAAGGAAGATTATCAGTTATCAGTTATCAGTGATCAGTTATCAGTGATCAGTTATCAGATGTGAGTTATCAGTTCACTGTTTACTGATTACTGTTTACTGATCACTGAAAAACCATTTCTCCTAATTATCTATCTTTGGGTAATAAATTGCGCCATTCGAGAGGGATATAACTTTCAATAAATCTAGCTAGGGTGGGGTAATGACGCTGATACAAAACTCCCATATAGATAATACCAAGTCCCAGGGCGGTTAGGGCAAAGGGAAAGAAAATTGAATCGGCAAAGAGACGATAGGAGAGATAGGAAAGATAGGCAAATACTCCAATACCTCCGAAAACCACAAATAATCTTCTTTTTAGCAGGACGGATAATAACATCAATCCCAAGTTAATTAGACAGTACAAAAATCGTTGTGCTTCATTATCATCGATGAGGAGAGATAGACTAAACCAAAACATAATCAATCCGAATAGGTATAGCCAAAAAGCAAAATCTCCACGACTGCGACGCTGACGTACATCAATTAAATAGGCAGTTATTAAACAGGCAATTCCCAACCAAAAGGATACCCACAGTCGCATTCTCCATGTATATTCGTCCTCGCCAAATAGTAAAGGGGTTAAGTCCATTGACATATACCACAGACTAAAAGCGATCGGTGCAGTTAAAAAAGGAAATTTAACAAATCGCAAAGTTATTAATCCTGCGATAATCGTGCCTAATTCCATTAAAAACCAACTGCCTTTAGTCCAGGTATAGAAATCTGGATAAATGGCCATATTTCCGGCTTGCCAGTATCCTGTCCAGCGTTGTAAACCGTAGATTGCTAAGGGAGTCATTGCCACTGCCATGGTAAATAAAAGGCCGCCTGGTATTTTGAGATTTTGCTGAAAATAGAGATTTTTCCCCGCAAAAATAAAACAAATTGCATAAAACAGGGCGATAAAAAATAGTCCTGCACCGCCGAAACTCTCCCAAGCTTTGTTCATCAACCACCCCAGGGCGGAGATAACAATTAATGCCCCAAAATAATAGGCCACATTAGCAAAATTAAAGCGAGGGCGATTAACTTCATCTTCTTGGGGATAACGGGATAAAAAAGCCGTCCATAAATTTTCAGCTTGGCTGGCAGTAATTAGGTTTTGTTGTACCGCCCAATCAAAATCTTCTCTTTCTAGTCTCATAATATTCTCTAGTCCTTAAGCTAAGATGTATTTTAACCGCCTATCCTAAGGATAAGGGAATAGGGCATAGGCGCAGATGTTAAATCCTGTAGTAAAACTTAATATTTACCGATTGCAACATCCGAAATCTGCAAAATAGAGTATAATTCAATCTAGATTAACTATTATCGAAGACATCATGATAACTAAATCAGAACTCTATGAACAAGATTTTCAATTATGGCTGATAACAACAATAGGTCAGTTAGAACAAGGAGATTTTCAGGCATTAGATGTATCTCATTTGGTTGAGGAGTTAAAAGAATTGGGTAAATCAGATAAAAATGCCTTGGAAGGAAATTTAATGATTTTGCTGGCTCATTTACTGAAATTAAAAGTACAATCCTCCGCCCCTGAAAGCATGAAATCTAGCTGGTATAGCTCCATTGTCGAACACAGGGAACGAGTTATCGCCTTACTAGAAAACACCCCTTCTTTGAAATCTCATCTAGCAATCGCCATCGATAAAACCTATCCTAAAGGTCGCAAAATTGCCATCAAGGAAAGTAAATTGGCTGACTTTGGAATTGCGATTCCTCCAGAGGAAGCATATCCCTTAGACTGCCCTTTTTCCTTAGAACAGATTCTTGACGAAGATTTCTATGGCTGATAATTCATATTTAATCCATTGGCTAAGACGCTTTCAAAATGCTTCTAAAAAGTCTTCAAATCTCAAAAACTGGGAAGCTATACAAGTCACATCTGTCTCCCGATACTAAGCGATTCGACTGACTTTAAATAGAGCTTACAAGCTTTTTTGCCCAACCCTAGTTAGGGTTTGCTGAATAAATCTAAAAACCTTGTTGGATAAGGTTTTTAGACTTTTCCCCCCCAAAAAGTGCCGACCATTGGAGTGATCGGGGAAAAATTCAGTTACTTTTTCTCTGAAAATTAGGTAATTGACCACCTGAAAATGGGTAAAACCCCACACCCCACACCCTACCCCCACGAAAAACTTTTTCAGCAAACCCTAGTTAATCAGTCTTTAAAAATAAGTAAAAATTATAAATTTAAGGTAAATAATTAAAATATTTAAATATTTGGGGCGATTAGTTAAATGTAACAAGTAAGTTACAAGATTTTGATTTTCCCAGAATTTGCCAAAATTTGGTTGTAAATCGGGGTTGCCTACATTTAATAATATGGTATGATCGTAGTATGCTGTGGGCTTAGTTTAAGAATTAAACTTTAAATCAACGGAAAACCAAGACAATCAGGGGACTATATCGATTCTCTTGCCCAAAAAAAGCCGCCAGTGATGAAATTTTTTTATGTTGCAATTTTTGAAGTTTTGTAAAGGCTATTGACTTAAAGCCAAAATTGTGCAACTCTCCCCGCTCCAAACTCCGGCACTCGCAGACAGTCAACAGCTAATCAAGTTGGTAACTAGGAGGAGAGGTCAACTCCTAGTCCCCTGTTTTTTGGAATATCAATTCCGCTTAAGGTACTTCAGTCCAGCGCCTAAGCCTCCTAGTACCAGCAAACTCAGCACAGTTGAGGGTTCGGGAATCGGGGCAGAAAAGTTAGAAATCGTCACACTACCGGGTCCAACAGAGTTGTCGCGAGTGAAAATACGGAAACCAAAGCTGTCGCCAGCTAGGACGTTAAACGTCGATGTCCCGTTTTGGACAACACCTCCCCCATCGTCAGTTACTTGGATGAAGCTGCCGTTGAGCAGATATCCGAAGGGATCCCAGAAAGCACTAACATCAGCAGTCGAATAGTTCCAATCAAACGTCACCGTCCCAGCCGCAGCCGCAGTGGTGGTGTAGTCTGTGGTTCCAAAATCACCAGAACCATTGTCCCCCCCAGTCAGGCTAATGGACGCGGGAGCGCCGCCGGTATTGACGAACCCGTCGGCATTACTATTGGTAAATGTCCAATTAATGGGATCGTAAGCGTCTTGGAAACCGAACACTGTTGCGGCACTAGCACCAGAAGCAGCGGCTAGGGTGAGGCCAACAGTAGTGACAGTCATTGCGGTCTATGACCGCAATGACTCGAATAATTTTGGCGATTTGGTGGCCATGGCCCTAAAAATAAATTAATGTACCCCTTAAGGTTAAGGTTGATCAAAATATTTTTCCAGAGGATTTTTTATGGAAATATTCAATCCTATCTATATAGATAAGTAAATGGTTGGTTCTCTTATTCTTTGTGTGATCAGTGTAACTTATATAGTAGCGATCGATCTTTGTGTCCTCTGTGTCTGGA
>NZ_JAPZSS010000259.1:0-9614 GCF_027532015.1 Microcystis sp. LE19-131.1A
TGAATGTGATTAAAGCGAGTCGCAGTGAATCCGCTCAGTCTAAAGAGAGAAAAAAACGGAATCAAGAGAACTTTCCTGTGCATAGCTTTCGGACTTTGTTGGAAGACTTGGGGACGATTTGCTTGAATACAGTGGAATGTATGATTAGGGAGGGAAGTTATCGTTTTTCTAAGATAACTCGACCGACCCAACTGCAACAAAAAGCGTTAGATTTATTGGAAGTTTCCCTGATTTGTACCCAGTAACGGGGCGGCGGAAATTCTCTTAATCCCTTCTACAGCACAGGTTATGGCTTTTTGTCAACGGGGAAATCCAGTTATAAAACGCCTCCAGATGGAGCGAGAGATCGTTCGGGCTAGTATCTCCCCGATACGGCTCTGCGCCCACCACGAGACCGCCTAAATTACCCTCTTTGCCCAGATCGGGAAAGCCGAGTCCTAGCGCATAGTACCAGATATCGGCACTACCGGAACCGCTAGTCCTTCGGGCGTTGGTGTAACCGAAGAAACCGTTAAGAATGACGTAGGGGTTAAACTGGAAGAAACCCGAAACCCCGTAGGAGTTCGAGGAAACCGGCCCGTTAAAGGGCGCGTTCGCGGGAGCCGTACCGATTTTCGCCCCTCCCGTGCCGAAGTCGAAGAGCGGTCCGTCCGGTTGATAAGCGTGGACATAGGTGAGCGCAATACCCGCGTTCGCGCCGGGCAACCAAGCTAGTTGGAACAGGGTGTTATATTCCCCGTTAAATAAACCGTTTCCCGGATTGGGGTTTCCCGATGTATCGTCTCCCGCCAGATAGCCGGCGCTAATGGTAAACTGTTTGCCGATGTTGTAATTTAGACCGACTCCCGAACCCCCGCCGAGGGTGTAGACGGGATTGAATTGGGCGAAGATACTGAGGGCTTTCCGGCCGTTCGTCCCTCCCCCGATCACGGGGTTAAGAGTCGGGGCGAAATCCCACCAGCGACCGCTATAGGCTGGGAGATAGACGTACAGATCGCCCACCGGAAACTCGTAGGCGAGCCAGTCGAGGACGATATCGTTGCCGTTCCCCGCCGGGAGGTTAAAGGTTTGGTTGCCCTGGGCGTTATTGGGGAATCCGGGGAGTCGCAATCGGGTCGTACTACTGGCCGCCAATCGGACGGTTAAGAGGTCTTTTCCAGTAAAGCTAGACTCCAAGGATAGACGAACCCGATCTTGAAACACAAGGTTACTTCCCTGTATCGAACCTTGGAACGCGTCGGTCAGGGCAAAGATTGCTTCTCCCTTCAGTTTTGTCGTCGTCGAGAATTGATGATTTTCTAGAAAAGCGGTGCGCTGTTCGAGATTGTCGATCCTGGCACCCAAGGCCGCCAACTCGGCGGCGAATTCCTCCGCCAATCGGTTAAGCTGAACGATATCCTCGCGGGCGATCGCTACATTTTCCTGAAGTAACCGCTCGATCGTGTTCAGACAGGCGTTTAAGCCCGCGGCGAACTCCCATCGCGTTAAGGCTCGATCGCCCCGAAAGGTTCTGTCGGGATAGCCGACGATACAGCCGTACCGTTCCACTAATTGTTGCAGTGCTTGATAGGCCCACGCACTCGGCGATACGTCCCGCAATTGGGAAACCGAAGTGATCTGGGCCATCGGCGGCTGGTTTTCTAAAAATTTTTCCTCGGCCTGCGACGAATTTGCGCTCGCGAGGGCTATCCCGACCAAAACCGAACCCGAAAATAATCGAACTAGAAATCCCTCGAACATACTTATAGACTCCTTCACCGCAAATTAAATACAGTAAGTTGATAGGCATACTATATTTATTGATTGATCGAGGAGTATGACACAAATTTCCGAGCGGCGCAAGTTTTGTCAGGATATCCAGACTCTTCGCTAGGTCGTTCCATTAGTTATTATCTATGGCTGCCCGTTTACTTTTTTGTCCGTTACTTAATTAAGGTATAAATGACAACCTTTCATCCAGCCAAAAGTCAGTCTGGGTATGAATTTTAAAATTCTATAAAAGAAAATTTATGTCTGAAACCAGCAACGCCAGAAATATTTGTCAAGTACAATTTATACAAAATTATATGAGTTTATTTTGATCAACAAACTTGACTTTTTTGGTCGGCTTGCCGTAGGATAATGAAATCTCGATGGACTAGCTAACTTTACGAATTTGTGATTAGGCTACACGAGAGAAATTAGCAGTAGTTTGATCATTTCTTTCCGAGAAATGATCGCTCTTTTCCTATTAGCCGCGAGGGAGTTGTATGGTTTTGAAACCAGAAAAGACACCCACCCGAAATCCTTCTCGAAAATCCCCGATCTATCGTTTTCTGACTCCGGAGCGAGCGATCTCTCTGGGAGCGGTGCTGCTGATCTTCGCCCTCTGGTATCTCAGTACGTCTTTAGGCTGGGCTAATCCCCTGTTTCTCCCAACGCCTGCAGCGGTTTGGTCGGCATTTGTCGATATTCTGCAAAGTGGCTACAAGGGCCACTCGCTTCTCTATCACCTTTTTCAGAGTATGTACCGACTGATGGCGGCGCTAGTGCTGGCGACTGTTACCGCCATCCCCCTGGGTATGTTATGCGGTTTCTCCAAACCGATCCGAGCAGCCCTTGACCCAATTATCGAGTTCTACCGACCGCTACCCCCCCTCGCTTACTACACCCTGTTAGTCATCTGGTTAGGCATCGAGAATCCGTCGAAAGTCGCCCTGTTATTCCTGGCCGCCTTCGCCCCACTTTTTCTAGCGGTGGTTTCCGGGGTGGAACGGATCTCGATCGACCGAATCAACGGCGCACGATCCCTCGGCGCTTCCGGCTGGCAGTTATTTTTCTATGTCATTTTCCCCTCCTGCTTGCCGGAAATCTTCACCGGATTGCGAACGGCGATCGGGGTTTCCTATTCCACCCTAGTGGCGGCCGAAATGGTGGCCGCTGCTTCGGGTATCGGTTGGATGGTACTTGATGCCAGTAAATTTCTCCGCAGCGATGTTATTTTCGTCGGCATTATCATCATGGGGTTAATCGCCATAGCGATCGACGCAGTGATCCGTTGGATAGAGAAAACCCAATTGCCCTGGATCGGTCGGGATGCCTGAGTTTTTTTCTTAGTGATTGTAACGAGATATCTTATGTTAATCAAACGTCGAGAAGTATTGTTAGGTTTGTTGGGCGCGAGTGTACCTGTGATCCTCTCTAGCTGTGTCGGCGAGAAGACAGGAAGTTCTTCCTCTTCGTCCCCCGCCACGACCGGAACACTTCCGGAAAAAATCCGCATCGGCTATCAGGTGATCCCCAATCCCGAACTACTGGCGAAAGCCTTGGGACTGGCGGACAAAGCCTTTCCTGATGCCAAGGTAGAATACATCAGCTTCGATTCGGGACGGGACGTGAACACGGCGATCGCCGCCAAAGGAATCGATTTCGGGGCGTTGGGAACAGTCCCCGCCAGCGTGGGTATCGCCAGTGGATTACCCTATCAGGTGTATTTTATCCTCGACGTGATCGGCGCGGCGGAGGCGTTGATCGTGAAGAAAGACATCAAGTTGATCGCCGATCTCAAGGGCAAAAAAGTGGCCACTCCCTTTGGTTCCACTGCTCATTTCTCCTTGTAATCCCTACTGGCGCTGGAAAATATTCCCGAGAAGGAGTTGAAGATCTTAGATTTACAACCCCCAGATATCGTCGCCGCTTGGCAGCGGGGGGATATCGATGCGAGTTACGTCTGGCAACCGAATCTCAGTAAACTTCAGAAAGACGGGGGAACGGTGCTGATCTCCTCGGCCGATCTGGCTAAAAAAGGCATTGTCACGGCGGATCTCGGGGTAGTGCGAACGGAATTCGCCGGACAGTACCCCGACGTGGTGAAGCGATATATCGCCGTGTTGGATGAGGCGGTTAAGACATACCGGAGCGATCCGGAAAACGCGATCAAAGCTTTAGCTAAGGAACTGAATATCACGCCGGAGGAAACGGCCGCCGCGGTCAAAGAGTTGATCTGGTTGGATTCGAGCGAACAGCAATCGCCGAAATATCTGGGGACGACCGACAATCCCGGTGACTTCGCCAGAATCCTTAAGGAATCGGCAGATTTCGCGGTCAACCAGAAAAAAATCACCAGCGCGCCCGATCTGGCTACCTTTCAAAAAAGCCTCCTTACCAAAGCCCTCTAGTTTCTGAAAGTCCATGAGTTACTCTTTTGCTGCGAAAACTATCTCCGATACCCCGAGGCGAGAAGTGATGATTTGCGAACTAGCCAATGTCGGTGTTACCTTCGGCTCAGGTAGCGAAGGAAATGAAGTCTTGCGGGACATTAATCTAAGCTTGTTCGCAGGAGATTTCGTCTGCGTGTTAGGCTCTTCTGGGTGCGGTAAGACGACGTTATTACGGGTCTTGGCTGGCTACCAACGGCCGACGACGGGAATAGTCACCGTCGCGGGGAAACGACATACCGAACCTGATCCCGATGTGGGGGTCGTGTTTCAACGTCCTAACCTGTTCCCTTGGTTAACGATCGCCAAAAATGTCGAGTTTGGGCCAAAAATGAAAGGAGTGAGCGATCGGGAACGAAAACAAAGGGTATCCGCCACTTTGGAGATGGTGGGACTCTCGGAAGCGGCGAATTTCTTCCCCTATCAGCTTTCCGGAGGGATGCAACAACGATCAGCGATCGCCCGTACCCTAGCCGCCGAACCAGCGATTATTCTCATGGACGAACCTTTTGGCGCACTCGATGCGCTCACCCGCGAATCGATCCAAACCCATCTCAGAGGCATTTGGCAGAGAACAGGGAAAACGATCTTTTTCATCACCCATGACGTGGAAGAGACTCTCTTACTCGCCACCCGCATCGTTGTCCTCCACGCTCGTCCCGGTCGCGTGGTTAAGGATATCGTCAATCCTTTCGCCCACCGTGACCACGAGGTAACCCCGGCTTCTTTGCGGCTATCCCGAGAATTCCTAGAGATGCGACAGAATTTGGTGGATAGTATTCGCAGCGACGAGATATAGTCACTTGATCCCTTTAGGGATTTCAATTTCTCGCTCTATTGTTTAATCATTACAGTTTATAATCACTTTTAAACAAATCACTCATTAGCGGCTAATCATGTTTGCCAGTATTATCCCGCAACCCAGCAGTAGGCTAAAGCGAGCGCTAGCCTTCCGCCGTGCCTCCCTGATTTTTAATCCCGTCTCAGGACAGGGCAATGCCGAAGCACAACTAGCAACGATCAAAGACTTATTGGAACCCCATATCGCTCTCACCATTTACCTCACCTCTTTAGAAGCAGCAGCCGAGCAGCTGACCCGTGAAGCGGTGGCACAAGGTACTGAATTAATTATTGCTTCTGGGGGCGATGGAACGGTTTCAGAGGTAGCGAGTGTTCTTATCGGCACAGGCATCCCTTTAGCAGTGATTCCTCGCGGTACAGCCAATGCTTTTGCCAACGGACTAGGATTGCCCACCACCATCGAAGAAGCCTGTATTGCCATTTTACAGGGAGCAACCCTGACAATTGATACAGCCCGCTGTAACGACACAGCCATGCTGCTGCTGGCGGGTATTGGTTTCGAGGCGGAAACAGTACAGGAGGCTGATCGAAAATTAAAAAACGAATTCGGCATTCTGGCTTATATTTTAGCGGGACTCGATCGCTTACAAAATCTCGTACCTTTTACGGCGGAAATTACCACAGAAAATGAGAAATTTACTGTCTCTGCCGCCGCTGTCACGGTGGCTAATATTGCCCCGCCTACGTCAATTTTAGCTCAGGGAGTCGGTCAAACCAAGCCAGACGATGGTTTATTAGACGTGACAATTCTGACCCCTAGCGATGCCCTAGAAGCCCTAGCCAACGCGATCGAGTTATTTGAAAGTGGACTGATTCACCAACCAACAGAAAGCCACCACATCGGCTATCTGCGAGCCAAACAAGTGCAGGTGACAACTAATCCCCCCCAAGCCATTACCATTGATGGGGAAATGGCGGGGCTAACTCCCACTACTTTTGAGATTGTTCCTGCCAGCCTAACAGTGGTCACTTTCTATGAACAAGTTATTCAAAAAAGGTTGCGCGGCTTGCTCGATTTAACGGTTGCAGAAGAAACACAAGTGGAAGTCCTCGTCGTTAAATACTATGTTCCTCCTCTCAATTGGGAAAGGACTTTAACTAAAGTCATCGCTGAAGTAGCAGAAACATCTATTGCTTGGTGGGAAACCTTCAGAAGAGCAAGCATCGAAGTGGGTGAACTCCTGATTAAAAGCCTCCATCAAACCTTAGCAGCAGTAGCAAAAAGCATTGATCAACTAGGAGAATCCTTGCTGCTATCTAATCGAGCAGAAGTGGAGCAGTTAGAAGAATCTATCCCGATGGGGGAAACTTTTCCGCCATCGACTGCCCCGGAAATTGTCCATCAAATTGCCGGACGAATTCGCTGGCGGATTCCTCGGCTGCGGAAAGATGCTGGCTATGCCGCTCAACTCCAGCAAATACTAGAGTCTGTCGAGGGAGTGACGGAAGTTAAGATTAATTCTATTGCAGCTTCCCTTGCAGTTAGTTATACCGAAGATAGCTTGTCAGTTAAAGAGTTTGAACAGAAAATTAAACTAGCAATAGCACAAGTTTAAAAAGTCAATAGTAAGGGGAAGTTGAGTCAGATGTTAGAAGTAGAATATCAAGTGATTCATGCGGTTCCGGGGCGCGTTCGCTTGCGTGTTCCTCGACTGCGCCAAGATGAGTATTATGGACTGAAAGTGCAGGGCCTATTGGAGGCAATAGAACCGGTAATTGAGGCTCAAGTATTTCCCGTCAATCAGGCTTTGATTGTCCAATATCAAAGAGCTGCTTTCTCACAAGCTCAGTTACAGCAACAATTAGCAACAACCCTCGAGCAAGCTTTAGCTTACCAACCAACTCAGCCCCTAGCGATTAAATTGCCGGGATATCAGTCGAATGGTTTAACCCTCTACGAACTTGCTCAAGCTCATAAAATTAAGCGTTGGTGGTTAGAAATTCCCAATTTTCTGACGACTTTAATTGCTAGATTTTTCGGTACAATCGGGAAGATCGCTGATTGGCTCATTCCAGAAAAATGGATCGATGAGACATTAAATTTTTGCGATCGCCTAGCGGAAAAATGGCAAGAAGAGTGGGATCAATTGAAACACCTAGCCGGAGTTGAGAAACATCACGATTGGCAACAAGTCTCCTTAGCAGAGTGCGATCATTTAGCGAAAAAAGTGCAGCAAAAAACCTTAGCAACTGCTGAAGTGGAAGGGACAATTGCCGGTTTGATAGGAGTTATCGGAGTAATTAGCGAAATCCCACTGTCAATAGTTCAATCTCTGCAAACTATTCAGAGAATTGGCTTGTGTTATGGTTACTCGACCACAACGGAACAGGAGCGGAATTTTGCTTGGATTATCTTAGCAGCAGCTACCGCCCAAACTCCGGAGGCTAAATGGCAAGCGGTGGATAATTTGAGAGACAGTCACAGGCAATTTTCTCGCCAAGCTTTTGACAATCTTCTCACCGAAATCGGCGACAAAGGTGCAATCTCGCTGGCAGCTGAAACGATTTTCCAGCAAGCTACTATCTATTTAGCACCGAGTTCAGTAGGTGGGGCAATTCCTTGGTTAGGTGCTATCTCTAGCGGCGTTGGTTTGAGTTTCTTTCTCAATCAAGTGGCGGATGCCGCTCGCCGTGCCTATCAAATGCGGTGGCTGCTGGACAATCAGAAACTTTCTTGTGAATTATGAATTATGAATTATGAATGGGGAAGAGAGTCAGTGTACCTCATTACTCTGAATACCGCTATATTAAGAAACAGAATATCTAAATCCTTGCTAAAAATTGGGTTGGCGTTGAAAGCGTAAAAGGATAGGTATAGCTAACCCAATGGGAATAGCTAAAGTCATTAAAAAAGCTTTTGTCATCATGCCTAGGGTGGTGGCAAGTAATAAAGAACTGGCATTCTCTGGTATGGTCATAATCTGAATTAAGCCGCTTGCTGCTTGAAACGCAAAGATTCCTGGTACTATTCCCACTACCGCCCCAAAAGCGATCACAGCCGGTGGCGCATGAAAACGATGAGAAAAATAAAGCGCCATTGTCCCCACAACAGCAGAAGCAATTAAATTACCCCAAATAATACCGGGGCCATGGTCAATACACAACCATCTTACCCCATGTCCCACCATGCCACAGATAATGCAAGCCCATAACATTTTCGGCGGCACATTAAAGAAAATGGCGAAACCCATAGCCGCTAATCCCGCAAAAATCACATCTTCCAATAGAGGCAAGGGAGAAACAGGATTACTGACAGGTAGTAAGGCGTTTGTAACCGTTGTCGAGAGAAGTAACCCAAAGGCGATTGAACTAAGAATCACCAAACTATACTCTAGACGTGCCATGCCCATGGGAATATGATTCTCGACTAAATCTAAGACTCCATTAATCAGATGAACCCCCGGTACTAACATCATCGACGGGATGAGAAAACAGATATTAGGAGTAGAAGTCCATCCCAGTTGAATTGCTATTCCCCCGATACATCCCCCCAAAAAAGCAGCTAGAAAATTAAGTAAAAAAGGATTAAAATGCCTTTTCCCCAGTTCTTGCCGTAAGATAACGCCCACTGCTGTGGCAATTCCCGTAATCACAAAGGAAGCCCAGTCTCCCTGAAAAATACGGGCTAAACTTGCACCTGTAAGGCCTAACATCAGAATAATGAACCAGCGAGGGTAATAAATAGGGGGATATTTATCGATCTTTTCTAATTTCTGGATTAACTCAGTCAAGGTTAAACGATTTTGCTGAAACTTTTCGATCGATAAAAAAACCTGAGTAATTAAAGCCATATTAACGGCAATGCTGGTGATGGGGCGACTAAAGTGTGAGGAATATTCATTTTCACTCTTTACAGTTAGTTTAATGGCTTCATATTCACAATATACCCGGACTTCTACCCCGAATTTTTCCGCTAATTGCTGAATGGTTTGATGCACTCGTTCGGTGGTGGTACTGTGCTGCAATAAGATGCGGCCAGTTAACAGCATCAGGTGAAAATAATCAGGAAAAGACGGAGATTTAGGGGATAAATAAGATTTTGAGGTCAAAGGATCGCACTCCACTTTGGTTTTTCTCCCTTTTTAATTAGAAATTAGACTTTGCAAAAAAACTATACCTGTGTCATCATACCGCACCTACATCTAAAAGAGTTGACTCTTCCAAAATGATGGAGGAAACTGTATAGCTTGCATTATGAACTTGAGGTGGCGTGAATTTTGCTTAAGGGGAAACACTTATGGCTCAAGTAAAGGTTTTCTATGAACCGGAAATCGTAATTAACAATTATGTTCTATCATATATTTTTTGAGTACGGCATTAATTAAAGTCTGATATTTTTGGGGAAATTGCTGTTTATACCAAGCAACAACTGAGGGATCAAGCTGAAGAGTTACAGGAACTTTTAGAGGAGAATTAAGGGACTTCCAGAGAATAAAATACCCAACAAAAAAATAGAAAAGTGTTTTTTTGAAAAAGTAATTATTTTTGTCTAGGAAAACAAAGAGTCTCCCATTACAACCTATTTTTCCGAAAAAAAATAGCAGCATAAACTTTTAT
>NZ_JAPZSS010000233.1:0-3952 GCF_027532015.1 Microcystis sp. LE19-131.1A
TCGTCACTAGGGCATTAGTGAGGATAAAATAGGCACTTAACTGATCGGCTACCAGTTTCACGCCATAATTATCCAGTAGGTTGAGGGTTATGGGGGAGGATTGGCTAAATAGAAGGAGAGAATAGGCGAGAGAGATAATAGAAGTAATTAAGGACAGATATTTAGCCCAGCGAGACAGCAAATAGCCAATAAAGCCGCTCAAAAAGGGTAAACTTATCCAAGCGATCGTTAGAGTATTCATGGTGTAGGATTTTCTGATCTTTACTTTGTCTAGGGCAGGGTTTTCCTAGACTAATCTGCTCAATTTCACCAGCAAAGATACTTTCTCTAATTATCCTCGATCGAGTCCTATTGATCAAGAATTTTTCGGGTGGCAAATAGATTGTTTTGGTTCTATAATAGACTTCTTGCATGATTTTTTTATGGTATAATGGAAGTTCTTGCTTTTTTCTCGATTTTTAGATAGAAGTGGAAAAAAGAATAAAATGTGATGTGATCTTAGGTCAGGAAATTATCCATACTTTTGCTATGTTTATTAGCAAAAATATGGATTAAGCTGTTCGTAATTTAAATTGCTTGTTGAGACGAGGCAAGAGGCAAGAGTCAAAAGGCAACAGTAAAGGGATTGGGGAAGGTTCGGCTAATCTAAGAATAAGCGTTTTAAATGCGTCTTAGCTTATCAAAACTTAAAGGAGCGCGAAAGTGTGATTACTTCAACCAATTATATCTCTCTACCCTTTTTTCTCCCAGTTCCTCTGCTACTAGCTTTCACCCACTTATGTCAAGCAGTCAGGCTTATCGGTTAAACAACTTTGATAACTTTAGGCGAAGAGTCCTCCTAAATTGGCGTTTTGTTACTAATCGATCCTACTCAGTCTAGGAGAGCCATTAATTCTTTTTTCATTACTTTTTAGGTTCTGGGGTTTGCTGTTTGGAAGCTGCCGCAATCGCTTGATTTAAACGAGTTAATTCTTCTTTAAACTTCGGTTCTTGGGGATAATTTTTGACTAATTTTTCTAGGAGACTTTTCGCTCCAGAAACGTCTTGAGTTTGTAATCTTGTTCCATAAAGAACCAGCATAACTTCCAGATTGTTGGGATATTTTTGATATAACTTTTCTAAAGGTTCTCTAGCTCCGATAAAATCTTTTAACTGTAGGCGAGCTTGGGCCAGTCCTTGCAAAGCAGTGGGGTTATCTGGTTCGCGTTCGAGAATTTTCTCGTAACCTTTGACCATTTCTTGTAATTTTTCGGGGGCAATAGTTGCCTCTTGCCCGGGTTGACTGCCTTGGGGGGAATTAGAATTATTATTTTTCCATAAACCTAAAGTTGGCAACACCATTAAAGCCAAAAATACTAAACCAGAGGAAACAATTAAGACTCGTTTGAGGGTATCGTTATTTTTTTTGGGCATACTTTTTCAAGATTAGAGATAAGATTAATCAGTAGTAACTTGATGAAATTCGTGACCCCAAAGATTATAAGCCCAAATTCCCAAGCCAAAACTACCTAAGCAGAGGATGGTGATCATCAGGAAAACTTGCCACCTATTGTAACCCGCTTCCTGAAGTTCTAGACGACCGAGGATAGCAGCAGCTAACAGAATTAAAGCTCGAGTAAATACCGCCCACTTGTGGAAGATAAAGACTACCGCCAAGGACCAGCCAAGAATTGATAATACAGCGCTAATATCATTTTTAAACCAACTGCGGAAAAATAGCGGCATTAAGTTACTAAACAGAGTTAATCCTAGGGCAATTAAGAGGATAACCCCTACCGCAAGGATATAGATGATGATTTCTAGCCATTCGCTAGTGAGAGTCCAATTCATCTCATCACCACGGGCAAGTAACCAATCACTCCATGATAAACGCTCCTGGGCGATCAACCAGCCAAACAGCCCATAGACCGATGGTATTAGAAAAGTAAGTAGTATAATGCGCCAAAACATAATCAGTTATCAGTTATCAGTTATCAGTTATCAGTTTTGAGTATTAAGTGAGCAGTATGTATTAAGTGAGCCTGATCAAATGCCAGTTTACTACTGTCTTTTCACTGATTACTGTTTACTGCTTACTGATCACTGTTTACTGATCACTGAAAAAAGTCAAGCCTGAACCCTGAAAGAGGGGAGAATTGCCCCTTTTCAGACTTCAGGCCCCTGGGATTGTCCCGATCGCTTAGGACATATACTGGATGATAAAGTCGAAGTAGGGGGCTGCTGCCACGGCATCTTCTTGAGTCAAAAGACCTAAAGCGGCCTCTTTGAGACAACGAATCGCCTCCACCATGCCGGGGACGGGAACATTAAGAGAGTTATACATCTCTTTGACCCCGATCAGGCCGGTTTGTTCGATCGGACCCTTATCTCCGGCTAATACCCCATAGGTAACTAGACGCAGATACCAACCATAATCGCGCAAGCATTGATTATATTGACGCTGACCGTAGGCATTACCCCCCGGCGCTCTATAATCGGGACGTTTCTTGAACAGTTGTTTTTGAGCCTGATCGACGATTTTTTTCTCATTTTCAGCGAGAGTCTCGGCAATGCGAATTCTCTGCTCACCGGTTTTTAAAAATTGCCCGATACCCTGTAGTTCACCACTACTAGGATAACGAAGTTCGTCGTCGGCTTTGAGGATGACTTGGCTAACTACGCTCATAATATCAAGGTAAATTCTGATAACATTCTGTAGTTTATCTCAGGTCGGGGTCTGGAAGTCGAGTCATCCCTGCTGGGTGGGCAATTCCTAAAAATTGTAATATTTCGTTATGAGTTTCCCCGACAGCCCGGTTACTCTCTAGAATGAATGTATTAGTGGTCAGGAGCGAGGAGATTGTAATTGAGATGTCACCGCACACTGATTAACTTGAACCCGATAAGTGGTAATTAATATGGAATTTCTAGCACCCTTGCTATTGATAGCGGGCATTCTGGGATTAAATGGCTTTAAAATCGATCGAGAATACCAGCGTGGTGTTATCTTTCGACTAGGGCGTTATCAAGACACCAAAGGCCCCGGACTGTACTGGATCATTCCCCTAGTTGACCAAAAAATGCAGCTGGATATTCGCACTAAAACCGTCGATATCGCCCCGCAAGAAACTGTCACCGCCGATAATGTCACAATTAAGGTTAATGCGGTTCTCTACTATCGTATTATCGACCCGGGCAAAGCGATTAATAAAGTCGAATCCTACCCCGCGGCCGTTTATCAAGCGGCCATGACCACTTTAAGAAATGTCGTCGGTCAAAATCATCTCGATGATGTCTTGCAAAAACGAGACAAAATTAATCACGCGGTCCAACAAATTGTCGATGAAATTAGCGAACCCTGGGGCATTGATATCGAACGGGTGGAGATAAAAGATGTGGAAATTCCCACTGGTATGCAGCGAGCTATGGCCAAGGAAGCGGAAGCATTGCGAGAAAAACGGGCCCGTTTGATTAAAGCTGCCGCAGAACAGGAAGCCTCCTTAAAATTAGCGGAAGCTTCCCAATTAATCATGGAAAACCCCGCCGCTTTGGAATTACGCCGCCTACAAATGTTAACGGAAATTGGAGCGGAAAATAACACCAGTACCGTGATTATGCTTCCCTCCGATATCTTAAATCTCGCTCAAAAATTAACCGAAAAACTATCACAAAATGGCTCAATTGTCAATAGCCAAAAAGGTTGATTTTCTCTGGTGTGTTAGGTTGGTTTAAGTAAGTGGTTATAATTAAATTGAAGATAGATTTTGTCTTTGATCCCCCCTGCCCCCCTTGATAAGGGGGGTGCCGATAGGCGGGGGGATCCCCCCTTAATCCCCCCTTGATAAGCTATCCCTTATAGGGATCTTTCTTAACAATTTTTGCAGTAAGCACTCCAACCCTTATCCTGACTTGATTTCAGTTTTTTCTTTGTCAGTAAGGGTGTCAACAAGGAATATTACAAATTGTTAACCGA
>NZ_JAPZSS010000185.1:0-31659 GCF_027532015.1 Microcystis sp. LE19-131.1A
GATAAATTCTCTCTAGCATTTTCTGGCTCTCGGGGTTTAGGTCTCTAATCAATCTCATTGTATTTTCCTGCTGCTTCGTTTTTTTATGTATTATACTTCTTAATTTTTTATTTGGGTAATTAATTTTGCATGACTACTTACGATCGGTAATCAGCTAGTCCGCATTCAAGTTCTAGTTGAGACAAGGTAAAACGAATATCAAATTCAGATGCACAACAGCTTACCCAATCCGCTTTTAACAGTAGGATTGACTCCTGACTCCTGACTCCTGACTCCTATCTCCCTGACTCCTTTAAACATTTCTTTTTTTCTCAAACCATGTTTGTAATAATTCCCCGGATTCCTTGGCTAAAATTCCCGCGATTACCAGTAAACGATGGTTAGAAAAAGGACTATCCATAAAATTAGCCACAGTGCGGATAACTCCTGTTTTGGGATCGTCAGCACCGTACACTAATAATCCTAATCTAGCCTGAATAATTGCCCCGGCACACATGGGACAGGGTTCGAGGGTGACGTAGAGGGTACAACCATTTAAGTGCCAATTGCCTAACACTTGACTAGCGGCACGAATCGCCAGAATTTCAGCGTGAGCGGTGGGATCATGGTGTTTTTCCTTGCAATTAGCCCCTTGAGCGATTAAATGTCCCTGTTTATCCACGATAACCGCTCCCACAGGTACATCACCCCGATCCCCCGCAGTTGCCGCTAAATTTAAAGCTAACTGCATCCATTGCCGATGTTTCTCATAGGCTTTTTCGTCAATAGACTTTAGATAGTCCCACATTTAGCCAGTAAATTATCTAATTTTTTCTGACCATCCAAAGCATACAAATCATCGCAACCACCGATATGTTCATTATTGATAAAAATCTGTGGTACACTGCGTTTACCGTTAGACCGTTCCGCCATGGCTTGACGAGCGCTTTCATCCCCATCAATCTTGTATTCGGTGTATTTTACCCCTTTCCAACCCAGCAACCATTTAGCACGAATACAGTAGGGACAAGTTGCCCACGTGTAAATTTCCACATTGGCCTTGATATTCTCGTTATAACGCCCAAAAAGCGAGTTAAATAGATTTAGCATCGTTCTTACTAAGTAGTTAGGTGTTAAAAACTGTCCGATGCCCCCCTTATTAAGGGGGGATTAAGGGGGGATCGACACCCCCCTTATTAAGGGGGGATTAAGGGGGGATCGACACCCCCCTTATTAAGGGGGGATTAAGGGGGGATCCATCTTCAATTTAATTATAACCAGCTACTTACTCTCCTATTTATCTTTATTTTATGGATTCTGCTACCAAAAAAGCCCAATTACGCAAACAACTAATTGCCCAAAGACGATCGCTTCCTAAGCATATTTGGCAAGAAAATAGTCAGCAACTTTGCAAAAATTTACAATCTTTGCCCCTCTTTCAACACGCTAAAACCATTCTCGCTTACTTCAGTTATCGTCAAGAGCCGGATTTAAGTTCCTTATTTTGTCAACACCATCGCTGGGGTTTTCCCCGTTGTGACGGAGATAGCCTGACTTGGCACTGTTGGACTGCCGACGATCCCCTAGAATTAAATCGTTATGGCATCTATGAACCAACAGCGATCGCTCCTCTCATTTTACCGACCGAAGTGGACTTACTGTTAATTCCCGCCGTCGCTTGCGATCGCCAAGGTTATCGCTTAGGTTACGGGGGAGGTTATTTTGATCGTCTCCTACATTCCCCCGAATGGCAAGCTATCCCCTCGATTGGGATTGTCTTTGACTTTGCCTATCTCGATACCCTTCCCCTCGATACTTGGGACCAAAAATTACAGGCAATCTGTACCGAATCAAGAACCGAAATTTTTTAAGTAGGTAGGTATTAAAAACTTTCAGATCCCCCCGCCTATCGGCACCCCCCTTATCAAGGGGGGCAGGGGGGATCGAACCTCAAACCCATTTTTAATTTAATTATAACCAGCTACTTAACAATTATTTCCTTTTGTGTGATCGGTTTAACTTATATAGGAGCGATCGATCTTTGTGTCCTTTGTGTCTTTGTGGTTCGTTCTGGTCGTTCGCTGGCACTGTATCTTAGAATACATTTTACCCACCGACTACTCATATATTAAGTTTTATTGAATCCGATCGACCCTTAAGATAGCTTTGCTAGGATGAAGTTCGCATCAAGAGATGTTTAAAGTAATCACCAGAAAAAGTCAACAGGGAAGCAATGAAACACTTTCACGAACCATGGATTCAAGAATGGTGTCAAGAAAACGGCTGGACAGAGCTATTTCTCGAACGCTACAGTAATTATTGGGCATTCCCTCCCAATGCCGTCATGCCAGAACCAATTCCCACCAAAGTGTTACAAAATATTAAGCGTCAAAAAGGTCTATCCCCTGCCGAAAAACTTTGGTTAGGAATGGCGATTGGATTGACTGTGACAGCTTTAATTCTCTGTGTCATCCTCGCTTGTCCTATGCCTATAGTTCTCGCTTTCGCTTTTGATGCTGTCACCGCAGCGCGATTGGAAGTGGAATATTAATCGGGCAAAAATTGAGCAGCAAAAACCTAAACAGGGGGAGATTTTTCCGAAAGTCTTCCCCTTGACTGCGTTTTTCCAGACAGGGACGATCGATCTGTCTTGAATCAGTAATCGGTGATTAGTGGTCAGTAGGAGAATAGAATATTAAGTGAGCAGTATTCAATGGCAGTTTTCTGCTGTCTTTTCACTGATTACTGTTTACTGTTTACTGATAACTGAAAAGTCCCCATGTCCGAATCTCGTCGCTTACAGTTTACCCCCGATCTGGAAATTTGTCGTATTTTGAACGGAATGTGGCAAGTTTCAGGCAGCCATGGTTCGATCGCACCCCAAAAAGCGATCCCTAGTATGTTCTCCTATCTAGATGCCGGTTTCACCACTTGGGATCTGGCCGATCATTACGGTCCGGCTGAAGATTTTATCGGTGAATTTCGTCGTCAATTAGTCGCTCAAAGGGGTATTGATGCTTTAAATAATCTGCAAGCTTTCACTAAATGGGTTCCCCGTTCGGGTAAAATGACTAAGGAAATAGTCGCAAAAAATATCGCTATTTCCCTGCGTCGCATGGATGTGGATAGTCTCGATTTATTGCAGTTTCACTGGTGGGATTATCGCGATAAAAATTATCTAGATGCCTTATATTTTTTAGGGGAATTACAACAGGAAGGCAAAATTAAACACCTAGCCTTGACTAATTTCGACACGGAACATTTAAAAATTATTCTCAGCGCCGGGATTACAATAGTCTCCAATCAAGTCCAGTTTTCCCTGATTGATCGCCGTCCCCTCGTCAAAATGGCGCAGTTTTGCCAAGAACATAACATCTATCTCCTGGCCTATGGTACTCTAGCAGGAGGCTTATTAGGAGCTAAATATCTCGGTCATCCTGAACCCAATGCCATGAGTCTCAATACCGCTAGTTTACGGAAATATAAAAACATGATCGATGCTTGGGGAAACTGGCAATTATTCCAAGAATTATTAACTGTTCTTAAAGCGATCGCTGATTCCTATCATGTCACCATTCCTAATGTGGCAGTGCGTTACGTTCTTGAACAAAAAGCCGTAGCTGGAGCAATTATCGGGGTGCGTTTGGGTGTTGCTGAACATATCGCAGAAAATGCCCGTATTTTCGATTTTCAATTATCTCCCCAAGACTATCAAAAAATTGATCATGTCTTGGAAAAATCCCGGGATTTATTGCAGTTAATCGGTGATTGCGGTGATGAGTACCGTCGTTAACTGAAAAGGTGAATAGTTCTATCCCTATTCAATCCCTATCTAGAGGAAAAGTTGTCTATAAGTAGGTAGGTGTTAAAAATTGTCAGCTTCCCCCCCTTATCAAGGACTGATAACTGATAACTGATAACTGATAACTGATAACTGATAACTGATAACTGATGACTGATAACTGAAAAGAGGCTAATGATGAGATTTGAACAAGCAATACCCGATGATCCCGCTAATCAATGGCGCTATCAATTAGATCAATTTGTGCAAGAAAATCAACAGGAATTAGCCGGTTTAATGTGGGGTTTACTCTCGGAATGGGGAGAAGATGCTCAAGAAACCCTAGGCATCGATCTTAAACCTCAGCCTCATTTTGTCTGTTGTTCTAGGGAGTCCCTAGAGAAATTAAATCGCAAGGTTAATTGTAAAATTCAAGAGATGCTTGGGATTATTTATCGCTATAATCCCAGCGAAGAAGTGGCTATAGTCGCTATCGGTGATGGTCAGGTAAAATTGATTTATTTTCAACCCGATCTTTCTCCTCCTGAATGTTTTGATCGCCTCGAAGTCGATCTTGATACCCTCATTCAACAGTTAGAGTCCAAAATGCTGACGGAAATCCAATCTTTCCCAATTTGATGCCGATTGCCAGCGCAAAAAGTTGGCAGGTTGTCCCACTGATAAACCCGCTAATCTGATCGCTTTTCTGGGGGATTCTGTCGCTAGAAGAATTGCCGTTTCTAAATCACATATTCCCCAGTTAACTAAATTGGCTACTCCTTGTAATAAGGGTAAGGTTGTTCCCGCTAAAGTACCGTCAAAAAGTCTTGCTGTTCCCTGTTTGACTTCAATTTCTCTCTCGTCCCAAGGATAGACACCATCCCCTAAACCAATCGGTGCTAAAGCATCACTAACTAAGAAAATTCCTTGATGATAATTACTGGCTTTTAGTAATAATTCTATCATGGTTGGATGGATGTGTTGACCATCGGCAATTAACCCACAATATACCTCGCGATTGATAATTGCTTCCCCTAATAAACCCGGTTGACGATGATGTAAAGGAGGCATGGCATTAAAGGCATGAGTAACCATTTTTGCCCCTTGCAAAAAGGCTTTTTTGGCTATTTCTTGACTCGCTTGCGAATGTCCTAAACTGACGGTAATTCCTCGATCGCTTAGGTATTTAATCACCGTACCGCTACTATCTAATTCTGGTGCTAGAGTGATAATTTTTACGATCGATAAGTAGTCCCCAAAGATTTTATCTATTGTTTCTATACTTGGGGTTAAAAGATATTGTCCCGGATGCGCTCCCCTTTTTTCATAGTTTAAAAATGGTCCCTCTAAATGTACTCCTAAAACCTGGGCGATCCCTCGATTTTCCTGTTTCTGTTTTTCGATATATTTAGCAATTACTGAGAGGGATTTTTGAAATTTCTCCACAGACGTGGTGACTAGGGTGGGAAGATAACCATCAATTCCTTGATTCCCAAGATAATCGCTAATCTTATCTAATTTTTCTAGATCTGTTATTTCTAAGTCAGGAAATGCTAATCCTAATCCTCCGTTGATCTGTAAATCTACTCCTCCTAAGGATAGCCAATCCCCTTCCATATCGATAATCTTTTCCCCTTTTTTCCTTCCCCCCATCTCCGTGATTCTCTCGATCTTTCCCGCAGCATTTATCTCTATTTGTTGTCGATCCTGATAGGCGGGAATTCTAGCATTAATTAGGGTTATCATAGAAGCAGAAAACTAATTTTTTTTATTATAATCTCAAAAAAAAACTTTTTTTTTGATGATGCTTGACAAGTGTGCATTTTTGTGAGATACTTTTTTATATAATGGAGATATTGGCGTTTAATGACAACTGTTTATGTCCAATTATATAAAAACTGATCATAAAAAAATAGTACCATAACCTGACCGCTCTCTGTCCAGAGATTGTAAAAATACTTTACAAAATAATTACAGCCTTTCTCTGGCGGTTCTTAGGAGGGAGTGACTGTCAAAGGGAAAGGCTTGTCCTATAATAAAATTAAGACTATATAAAAACTACTTTTTTAGCAATAAAAGAGTAGCAATCTCAGGGATTAGGGAGGGGTGTATGTTTTTTAGAAACATAGGGAAACAAACTCAAGAACCGCGTCGTATTATTATCGGAGATGTGCATGGCAATTTTCAGGCACTTTTGCGACTATTAAACCGAGTTGCTCCTGATAGTGAGGATGAGGTTTATTTTCTGGGGGATTTAATTGATCGAGGAGAGCAGAGCTTAGAAGTGGTGGATTTTGTCATCAAAAATAACTACCAGTGTCTCCTAGGAAATCATGAATATATGCTCTTAAAAGCTTTAGCAGGAAAAGAAGTTTCTGAAAGATGGTTAAACGGTTGGATCGAGAGTGGCGGGGCGGCGACACTACTAAGTTATAATAACAATATACCCGCCGAGCATATCAATTGGTTCCAATCCCTACCCGCTTATTTAGACCTAGGAGATATTTGGTTAGTTCATGCGGGAGTACACCCAGAATATCCCCTTGAACAGCAAACAAACGAGGAGTTTTGTTGGATTAGAAACGAATTTCATACCATGACCCAACCCTATTTCAAGGATAAACTAATCATCACAGGTCATACTTTAACCTTTACCTTTCCCGATGTCAAGCCGGGGCAACTAGCTCGCGGCAGCGGTTGGCTAGACATTGAAACTGGGGTTTATCATCCCCAAAGTGGTTGGTTAACTGCTTTAGATTGGACAAATCAATTAGTTTATCAAGTGCAGGATCAATCTAAAAATTGTCGCACGATCCCTTTAGAAAAAGCAGTGGTTAATCTAGACCTTGACAAGATTTCTCGTTACTCCTCCGGGGAAAGCTCATCTAAAGTGCTGAATCTTTAATAGTGATCAGAAAAGAGAAGCGATAAAACCAGAAGGATCGGTTAAAATAGTTGATAATCTGATTAATACCCTTTTCTAATGACCCTTGAACTCTTATACCAGGCCTTCATCGAAACAATTCAACATCCTGATCATGAGATAAATCTAGCTCGGGCAGCTCTACAAATAGCCAATTTTGAATATCCCCGTCTCAAGATTGATCACTATTTAAATAGGATAAACTTAATGGCTGACGAGGTAAAAAAACGCCTACCCGATAGATTATATCCCTTAAAAATAGTCAAGGTTATCAATCAATATTTGTTTGAAGATTTACAGTTTACCGGTAATACCCAAGAATACTATGACCCCCGCAACAGCTACTTAAATGACGTAATTGATCGCCGCACCGGTATTCCGCTCACTCTCTCGATTATCTATTTAGAGATTGCCAAACAGATCGATTTTCCCATGATAGGAATTGGTATGCCAGGGCATTTTATTATCCGTCCCGATTTCGAGGAAGTGGAAATTTTTGTCGATCCCTTTCACGGTGGTGAAATCCTATTTAAACAGGACTGTCAAGAAAGATTAAGTCAAATTTATCAACAGCCAGTTAAATTAGAAGAACATTTTCTCAATATTGCTACCAATCAGCAAATTTTATTACGTTTGTTGACTAATTTAAAATATATTTACCTGAATCGTCAACAATGGTCTCAGACAATTCGGACAATAGATCTACTACTTTTGCTCATTCCTAATCATCCCCTAGAGCTGCGCGATCGAGGTTTAGTTTACTATCAAATTGGACAACTCAGCCAAGCGCAACAGGATTTAGGCTTCTATCTCGCTCTCCTACCCAACGCCCAAGATGCCGAATCCATTCGACAATTATTGCAAAAAATTAACTCTTAAGTCGCCAATCAGTTATCAGTTATCAGTTAACGGTATTAAATGAGGAGTATTAAATGACATTAATAGTGCTGTCTTTTCACTGATTACTGATTACTGTTCACTGAAAAATCCCCCAATCCTTTACTGATAAATGATAACTAAAATGACTATTAGCCCTTTCGTAACTGCGAAAAAACTCAAAATCGGTCAACTGCGAAAAGTCCATCATATCGCTTTCAACGTCAAAGATATGGATGCCTCTCGTCATTTTTATGGGGAAATATTAGGATTAGAGGAATTAGTGGGGGAAAAAATTCCCAGTACCTTAAAAGAATTAGTTGCCCAGGGAAAAGTGGCCAATTTTATCACCCCCGATGGTACAGTAATTGACCTATTTTGGGAACCAGATTTAAACCCTCCCGACGACAATCCCGAAATCGCTTTTACCCGTGCCAACCATTTAGCCTTCGATATTGCCCCGGAATGCTTCGATTTTGCCCTAGAAGTGCTACAAAGTCAGGGAATTACTATTGCTAGTGGACCCGTAACCCGGCCGACTGGGAGAGGGGTTTACTTCTACGATCCCGATGGCTTTATCGTCGAAATTCGCTGTGATCCCGCATTTTAACGACTCAGAGGGCGAAAATTGCCACGAAAAACCAGAAAAGTTAGGGTAATCGCTAATATAATCGCTGTTATCGCAATTAGAGGCAGAGAAATCTGTTTAACAGCGATCGCCAAAAAAGCCCAGATAAACACCCCGATAAAAGCCCGATCTTTTCTTGTTAAACCGACTAAAATCGCGATTATCGCCCCGATAAGCAGAATTATTACCGTCCAGATCTGGTCAGTTAGACCCCATCGCTGCCAGTCGATCCAATCTAGCACCGAAGCGACATTGACAATCGTGGCCACGCTAATCCAAGCGAAATAAATACTAATAGGAGCATTAACTAATAAACCCTGTTTACGATTCACAATCAAGCGATTAATTTCTAAGCGAAGATAAAGCCGGATGAGAGGGATTAAAATGCCTAGCATTGCCAGTAAAGACAGGGTAAAAAAACGCAATTGAAAGAGAATTACCCAGAAAATCTGACAAGCACTAGCGATGGCTAATTCGTAGCCTAACCGACGCAAACGTGGTTCAGTTTTATTAAAAGCTAAAGCTTGGTAAATTCCCAGACTAATTAAACCCAGATAAATTAATCCCCAGATCGCAAAAGCATAATTAGCGGGAACAATTAAGACATCTTGAAAAACTGTATTCGAGATAGCCCCGATATTTTCGCCCTTAAGAGGAAAAATATTAGCGAAAATATTGGTAATAAAAGCCCCTAGAATAGCAAATAAATTTAGTTCTTGTCGGAGACGATCTCGATCAAAATTCATAGGTCAATCAAAGACAGAAAACATCATTTCACCCTGGGCGGCCAATTGCCCATCGACTCTTGCTTCCCCTTGCATTTTAGCAATTTTATTCATCTTGAAGGATAATAATTCCACCGTCATAATTAATTGATCTCCCGGCACCACAGGACGACGAAAACGGGTTTTATCAATGCCAGCGAAGGCAAAAAATTTCCCTTTCATCCCGGGTAATTGAGTCAAAATCACTCCCCCCACTTGGGCCATGGATTCCACAATTAACACCCCCGGCATCAAGGGACGACTGGGAATATGACCGGGAAAAAAAGGCTCGTTGATCGTGACATTTTTTAGGCCAACAGCCTTTTTACCTGGTACATAGTCAATAATGCGATCGACTAGGGCAAAGGGATAACGATGGGGCAGTAGTTGGCGAATTTCCTCAACGGTAAAGGTAGTTTTTATGACTGGTTCCAACTCGGTTAAGGCTTCGGTAACGATGGTCATGCAAGTCAAAAATTACAAGTGAGATTAGACATTATCTCACAATCAGTTATCAGTTATCAGTTATCAGTTCACTGGAAATGGCTGACAGCCTTTTTAATTGGGCATTTTAGTTAAACGAGCATTTTGATAATAATGGCTGAGAATGCGGTCATAAGTCACCCCTTGGTCAGCGAGGGAAAAAGCGCCCCATTGACTTAAACCGATCCCATGACCGAAACCGCGACCATTGATGGCAAAAGTACCGTTATTAGCTGAAATCGTGAATAGGGTACTACGCAGCTCCAGTATTCGCCGTAATTGGGTATCAGAGATTAATTTAGAGCCTTGATCGCCCACTATACGCATTCTAATCACCCTTCCGTGGGGAGTGATCCTTTCGGGAGATAGCGATCGCACGCGACCAACACCACCAATTAAACGACCTAATTCCCCGGCGCTAAAGTTTTTTGACCATTGGAATACTGGGGCGACTTGATCGTAATCGACGACACCGCGCAGGTAGGGTAAGGGGGAATTCCAAACATCTTCGACATTTTCCGTATGACCCCCGGAGGAGGAGTGAAACACCGCTAGAATTGGTTTGCCGTTGAAACTCATAATTTGCCCGGTGGTGGCCTTAACTGCCTCGTGGGTGCTAGTAAACTCGCTTTCTAGACCCTTATAAACTTGGGTGCGGGTGGTAGTATCGAGATCGTAGATGCGATTACCAGAAGTATTCATTTGGTAGAGAGCATAGGTGCGGGCCGCCACAGATTGGGCTTTTAAGGCCTCTTGCGGCCAGGAGGGAATCGCCTCCGCACCGACGACACTATAGAGATATTCCTCTAAATCGACTAAATTTAGGGCTGTCACCCCAGAACCCTGCCGAATGATCCTTGTTCGTCCTCGATACCAGCGATCATTAATCCAGACGTAACCATCATTCTCCGGTTCGATGATCAATTGACTGGCCTGCCAATCGGCCAAACCCACCGCTTTTCCTCTGGGATTAGCATTGAGGGCATTCATGGCGGTTAATTCTCCTAGGACTCTCCCGGCCCCATCTTTCACCACAGCATCGGTGGAACTACCCACGGAGACGGCGCTAACACCTTTACTGATGGCAATGCGTAATTCGACAGCAGCTTGGACTGGAGCGATAATCAAAGCCCAAAAAACTAGGATGAGCCAGCTATGAGCAGGCAGGCGCTGCAGGTAACTACCCAGCAGCCTTGCTGTGTGTTTATTGGTCATGGGGGTCGGACTCCTCACACAATCGATCGATAATCAATTTTAACCGGACTGGGATTTTTTGGCTACTCCAGTCTAGAAAAATTTTTCCCCTGTCACTTTTTCCCGATTGTCTGACAATTTTTCTCTCCTCTGGCCCATGAATGGGCAAATTGCCCTATTTTGTCCGATTAATCGGGATTTATTAGGTTTAGTCGATTATTCTAACTAGGTAGGTGTTAAAAATTATCATATTTCCCCCCTTATCAAGGGGGGATTAAGGGGGGATCGGCACTCCCCTTATCAAGGGGGGATTAAGGGGGGATCAAGGACAAAATCTATCTTCAATTTAATTAGAACCACTTACTTACAAGCAGCTAAAATTTGTCTTATCATGGCGAGGAGGAAAAATATTCTCACCGGTGAAAAGAAGTCGAATTAATTTTCTACCAATCTTTAGACACACATTCCGCAATCTCAAATCGAAAATCTCAAATCTAAAATAGGCTTATGTGGAATTCTATAATACAATTCTATCAAACTAATAAAGACTGGATTGACAATCTCCTCTCCGGTGCATTAGTGACTGTTGTTCTGGCAATAATCGGTTTCATTTGGTGGTATCGAGAGCAAAAACGAAAAGTCCGAATCATTGAACCGTCCTTACCCTTTACCAAAATTGCCCCCAATAGCAATGTAATCCCGATTATCTACAAAAGGGATGAAAAGGATAAATCTCCTTTAGCGGATCATAATATTATTTACCAACACCGAATGGCTGACCGAAACTTTACTAACGAACTTCTGCAAAATCTGGAGGAAAATCGCTGGTTAATTATTGTCGGACCCACAGGAATCGGCAAAACTAGAGAAGCTGCTGAAGTAGCGCAACGCTTGAATCATGAAGGCTGGACGGTGTTAGTATTAAAATTAGGAGAATGGTTAGAGCGACCCGAAAATAACCAATTAGAGGCGATCGGAACAGATAGAAAATTACTATTTTTCCTCGACGATCTTAACTCATATATGCGCCGTAGTTTGAAAATTGACCAAAATCCCCAAGCAAAAGATAGTCCTCTTGCGGCGATTAATATTCCCTTACAAGAACGACTATTAAAAACCCTCGAAGCTTATGAAACCCATGGTACTCGTCCCGAAGAAGTGCGGGTGATTGCCACTGCGAGAGATGAAAAAGAACCCGAATCACCGGGACAACCAAGTGAATGGGATAAGTTACAGTGGGACAAATATCCAGAACTGTGGGAACGTTTTCAGTTGGTAAAATTGCCATCGCCGGAAGACGGTGCAATTGTCGAATTATTGCAGGATACTATCCCGCAAACCAACATTAAAGCCGAAACTGACTACAGCAGCATTGCTGCTTATAATGATTCTACCTTTCGCAATGTGGTAGAAAATTTAGTGCGCCTTGAAAACCGACAATTACCCCTCAATCCTGCCAACTATCAAGCTACTCTGCGAGGCAACTGGCAAAAACGTTATCAGGATGCAATTAAAAGGGATAATCTGGCGAAATATATCTATGCTGCGGTGGATTTATTGCGCCAGTGTAATATTTCCTTAGAACCGTTTATTGTTGAACCGACTGCCAGATTTATCGCCAAGGGAAATATGTGGCAACAACTCTGGTATCGCTGGCAAATCAAGCAAAGTTTGGCTGATTTAATTGCCAGAGAAAAAATTTTAGAACCCCGCGACGGACAAATTGAAGCCAAGGGAAAGCAGGTAGAATTAAATGACTATTTGCGTCCTCTAAAACAGTTAATTTGGCAGTTATTTGAAGAAAAACCTCTTGAAATGTTGCCTTCTCTAGCAGGATTTACTCTTAAACTATATGAATTAAAGCGCTATCAAGATGCCTTAAAAGGGTTCAACCGTCTAGTTAGTTTGCTACCTCAATGGGAAGACGGTTGGGTTTATCGAGGTAATACTTTTGATGATCTTGAACAATACCAAGAAGCGATCGCATCCTACGATCGAGCTTTAGAAATTAAACCCGATTACCATGAAGCTTGGTACAACCGAGGGTTTGCGTTAGGTAACTTAGGAAGGTATGAAGAAGCGATCGCATCCTACGATCGAGCTTTAGAAATTAAACCCGATAAGCATGAAGCTTGGTACAACCGAGGGGTTGCGTTAGGTAATTTAGGCAGATTTGAAGAAGCGATCGCATCCTACGATCGAGCTTTAGAAATTAAACCCGATAAGCATGAAGCTTGGTACAACCGAGGGATTGCGTTAGATAACTTAGGAAGGTATGAACAAGCGATCGCATCCTGGGATCAAGCTTTAGAAATTAAACCCGATTACCATGAAGCTTGGTACAACCGAGGGATTGCGTTAGGTAACTTAGGAAGGTATGAAGAAGCGATCGCATCCTGGGATCGAGCTTTAGAAATTAAACCCGATTTCCATCAAGCTTGGTACAACCGAGGGATTGCGTTAGATGACTTAGGAAGGTATGAAGAAGCGATCGCATCCTACGATCAAGCTTTAGAAATTAAACCCGATGACCATGAAGCTTGGTACAACCGAGGGAGTGCGTTAGGTAATTTAGGAAGGTATGAAGAAGCGATCGCATCCTACGATCAAGCTTTAGAAATTAAACCCGATAAGCATGAAGCTTGGTACAACCGAGGGGTTGCGTTAGGTAACTTAGGAAGGTATGAAGAAGAGATCGCATCCTACGATCGAGCTTTAGAAATTAAACCCGATAAGCATGAAGCTTGGTACAACCGAGGGATTGCGTTAGGTAATTTAGGAAGGTATGAAGAAGCGATCGCCTCCTACGATCGAGCTTTAGAAATTAAACCCGATGACCATAAAGCTTGGTACAACCGAGGGTGGGTCATTTGTTCTCTGAGCAAAAATCGCATTTCTACTCCTAGTCTGGAAGCTCTCATTTATCGTAAACCGATAGTAGCCCTTAATGACCGAGAACCCCATATTTTCGCCCTCCGGGAGGCACTTCCCCACCTCATTCAAGGATCGCCTCCGTGGGGGCAAATTTATCGCTATCTAGGGGAAGCTTATCTGGAACATTCCCAGTATAAAGAGAATGCTAGTCCCTATTGTCGCGACGCAATCCGACATTATCAAATCGCTTTACCGATTCTCACCGAAAAAGACTTCCCCGAAGATCATTTAGAAATTCTGCAAGGATTGATCCGCGCTCATCTTTCCTTACAGGAAATCACTCAAGCGCGATTCTATCAACAACAGGGACGCGACCTTTTCACCCGACTACGCGCCCAGAAAGGCGATAAACCCGCTTTTGAGGCAAAATTCAGCAGTTTTAGTCACCTAGAAATCGATTTACTGATCGAGGAAAATCATCCCCTAGACGCAATTGAACAGGCAGAATTTTATAAAAATCGTTGCTTGACTTGGATTCTCGATAATTGGCAAGAAAACCCCACCAGTCCCGATTATGCCACTATCCAAAGCCTGACAAGTCCGGATAAGGCGATTATTTACTGGTATCTCAGCGAGGACAATCTCACCACCTTTATTATCACCGCAGACGCTGATCCCGTAATTCTGGAAAGAGAGCAACGTTATCAACAGGCGCGACAGTTTCGGACTTGGTTAACCGAATGGGATAAACAATACCGCGACTATGCCAGTAAAAAAGAAACGGAGAATAAACAAAATCATCCTTGGAGATTGTCACTTAATGACCGTTTTGCCCAATTAAAGCGGATTTTACAGATCGATAAAATTCTCGCACATTTGCCGGTTTCCGTTAATTCCCTCATTCTCATCCCCCACCGGGATCTGCACCGCTTCCCCCTACATACCCTCTTCCCCGAAAAATACACCGCTACCTATCTCCCCTCTGCTCAGGTTGGTTTGCGTCCCCAGTCCGGCGATTTCTCCTATTCTCCCCTCCTCAGTGTCGAAGACCCCAAAACGGAGCAAAAACCCATGGATTTCGCCCAACTGGAATCGGCAATTATTAGCCATATCCTGCAACCGAGCGCGAGAATTAGCCCGAAAAAGGCCTCACGAGAAAATGTCCGTAAAGCCCTCGAAAATGCCTATAAAACCTTCCATTTCACTGGTCACGGCTTTTATGACTCTTTTCGCCCCCAAGCCTCTGCGATCGCCCTTAGCGATGGTTTATTGACTGTCCGGGATATCAACAAGCTCAACCTCTCTAGTTACCGTCTCGTCTGTCTGGCTGCCTGTGAAACCGCTCTCACCGGTAAGGATGGCATTACTACCGAATACGTCGGCCTCGTCAGTGCTTTCCGGGCAGCGGGTGCGACTAATGTGGTCAGTACCCTCTGGCCGGTGAAGGAGATTTCTAGCGCCTGGTTTATGATTAACTTCTATCAAAGATTATTAACGGGTGAATCCCCGGCCCTAGCTCTGAAAAATACACAAAATTGGTTAAAAAATATCACTTGGCAGCAACTAGCTAACTGGATCGAGCAACTTGGACAACTTCCCTCCCTAATGGAAGGGGTCGATCGACTGGAGGTGAGGGCGGCGAATACTTTGAAGGAAGGCAGTACAATAGGGCTAGATCAACTAACAGAATATAGCGATCCTTACCATTGGGCAGCCTATACCCTGACTGGACAGGACTAACTTATGGAAATTCCCAAAACAATTATCGATCTTGAAGCGCTGCTAATCGCCCTCGCACAGCAGACTGAACCCTTGCCAGAATATCTACAGCGATCGCTCGAAGCAATTAGACGATTACTAAGGGAAGAACAACCCCAGGCAGCAACACAATTGCGGCAACTTGTCAAGGGTTATCCTCCCCTAGAAAAAGCTTATAAAAAAGCGATCGAAGAATTAGACGCAGCCTATGCTAACCAAGAACGCACCAAAAGTTTAAGCGTCATTTTTCCCGATAGTTTAGATTTCGAGACCATATTTATTAATGATGTTATTCCTAGCCAAGATTGGGTAAAAACTGCCCAAAAATTAGCCCGATTCCCCCTGCCCCCCTTGATAAGGGGGGTGCCGACAGGCGGGGGGATCCCCCTTGATAAGGGGGGTGCTGATTCCCCTCGATTTTGGGATAAAGCCGATCGCCTGATGGTGGTAACGGTGGGAGGTGCAGCTTTAGGGGGATCGATTGCGGGAGTTTATGGCGCGGTTATTGGTGCGATATTAGCGGCCGGCTGCGGATGGTATATTACCTTTAGGAAAGCAAAATCAGCATAAATTTTTGATGAAGATTGTTAACATTGAAAACTTTCTTTTGTTAATCGGAACCTTGGTCATTACCGCAAGCGTGGCACTGGTTACAAAAAAACAGCCAAGACGGGGAAACAATAAATCTTATCTAGAAATTCTTTTCGTTTCTGGGTTGAGTTTATCGGCTGTATTGGCAATGTCTAAGGTGGTCTATAAAGTGTTAACCGATGAAAATTTTCAGAATTGCCTTGGCTCGGATAGTCAAATCCTTCTTTTGTTAGCGGCTCTTCTCGGTATCTATATTTCTATTAAAGAGATTTGTAAATTATTTGAAGCGAAGTAATAGGAATACCAGCTTTATCCATATCCAAAAGTTATACTAAATCCTGTTGAGAAGATTTTGATCCCCCCTGAATCCCCCCTTAATAAGGGGCGCTGATGGTTTTTAACACCTACCTACTTAGGGTCTGCTGAATAATGGTACGCCAATTCAACAACGCCGAATAATCTTATACTACTCCTAATCACTTCTTATCTCTTGACAATGACCTTAGAAACCGATCACGGTAAAAGCCATCCCGTCGGTGCGACTGTCTTGGCCGATGGTGTCAACTTCTCACTATTTTCTAAGTATGCCACTGCGATCGAATTATTATTATTTGATGATGCTAATTCTCCCGTACCTAGCCGGACTATTCTCCTCACCCCGCAAACAAACCGCACCTTTTTCTATTGGCATATTTTCGTTCACGGGATTGGAGTCGGTCAAGTGTATGCTTATCGAGTCTATGGTCCGGATAATCCGGCCCAGGGTCATCGCTTCGATCCTGATAAAGTAGTTCTCGATCCCTATGCGAAAGCGATTGTCGGTGCGGAAATTTATGATCGACAAGCTGCCAGCGAAAAAGGCGATAATTGTCATCGAGCTTTGCGGGGTCTGGTAGTGGATACGGGCTGCTATGATTGGGAAGATGACAAACCGCTACGCACTCCCTACTCTGCCAGTTTTATCTACGAAATGCACGTCGGCGGCTTTACTCGCAACCCGAATTCTGGCGTTAGCGAGGAAAAAAGAGGTACTTTTGCGGGATTAATCGAAAAAATACCCTATTTAAAAAACCTAGGCATTACTGCCGTGGAATTGTTACCGATTCATTACTTTGATCCCGCTGCCGCTATGCCGGGGTTAACTAACTATTGGGGTTATAGCACGATCGGCTTTTTTGCGCCCCATGCCGGTTACAGTAGCGATCGCTCACCGTTCGGTCCTTTGAATGAATTTCGGGATCTGGTGAAAGCTTTACACAAAGCGGGGATCGAAGTGATTCTCGATGTGGTTTTCAATCATACCGCCGAGGGGGACGAAACCGGGCCGACTCTTTCCTTGAAAGGTATCGATAATCGCACCTACTACATCCTTGATGCGGTCGATAAAAGCCTCTATAGCAACTATACCGGCTGTGGTAACACCCTCAAGGGCAGTCATCCGATTGTTGGCAAAATGATTCTCGATTGTTTGCGCTATTGGGTGTCGGAAATGCACGTCGATGGTTTTCGCTTTGACCTAGCGGCCGTGTTATCGCGCAATGTGGACGGGGAACCGATCCTGCAAAAAGGTTATAACATGATCTGGGCGATCGAATCGGATCCAGTCTTAGCCGGCACAAAATTAATCGCCGAAGCTTGGGATGCGGCAGGATTGTATAGTGTCGGTCAATTTGTCGAATTTGCCGATTGGTTTTCCGAGTGGAATGGTCCTTTTCGCGATGATGTGCGTGCTTTTGTCCGGGGAGATACCGGCATAGTCACGAAATTAGCGGCGCGGATTTTAGGAAGCCCCGACATATACCACAGACCTAACACTGATGTCAATAGAAGTATAAATTTTGTTACCTGTCACGATGGCTTTACCCTTAACGATCTAGTGTCCTACGACGAGAAACACAACGAGGCTAACGGCGAGGAGAATCGGGACGGTTGCAACGATAATTTTAGCTGGAATTGTGGGATAGAAGGGGAAACCAATAACGAGGCGATTAAAACCCTGCGACTGCAACAAATAAAAAATCTCTTAACGATCCTGTTCATTTCCCAAGGAACACCTATGCTGTTGATGGGGGACGAAGTGCGACGCACCCAAAAGGGCAACAATAACGCCTATTGTCAGGATAACCAGTTAAGTTGGTTCGATTGGAGTGCGGTAGAGCAAGAGTTCGATCTTTGGTGTTTCGTAAGGAGACTGATCGATTTTAATAAAAAATTAGCTCTTTTCCGTCAAGAAAAATTGCTAGAAGTCACCTATACCAGTCTTGAACCCCATCTCAGTTGGCATGGTGTACAGTTGAGTAAACCCGATTGGTCGGAAGATTCCCGCAGTTTAGCTTTTTCCCTGCGTCATCCTAAGGCAAACGAGTATTTACACATTATGCTCAACGCTTACTGGGAATCTCTCAACTTCCAGTTACCACCCTTGGGACAAGGGGAAAAATGGCATCGCGTCATTGATACTGCTGGGCAATTGTCCGAGGCAGCCTGTGATTTAGATGCCGCCGCCGCTATTGAATCGGAAAATTATCGGGTGCAAGCGCGTTCGGCGGTAGTTTTAATCGTTAAATCAGTATAACAAGGGGAGAGATATTGCTCGATCGACCGATGTTGAATGCTTTAACTAATGAACAATGGCATCAATTCAATCGTCAAGTGGAAAAACGTTATTTATTTGCGGAGCAATAGCTGAAATGATGCGGCTTTCATTAGCGAAACGGGTATCGATTCTCTCTTTGTGTTTAATTGGTTTTTCCCTGCCTTGGACTCCGTTCAGCGCTTCACCAGTACAGGCGAACCTAGAACCGACTGCGATCGCTATTGGTGATCCCGTTCGGGAAGAAAAGCAAGCTCGGCAGTTAGTAGAATGGTTGGGAGCTAAACAATACGACAAGGTGATTGCCGCTTTGTCACCCCAACTAAAACCCCTCTGGACTGCCGAAAAACTGCAAAAGGTCTGGGAAAGCCAAGTCACTGACCATACTGGACCATTTAAGCGTATTGTCAAAAGCAAGGTACTCGATGCTATCAATGCCAATCTGGTGATTGTCACCGTTGAATTTGAGAAAGTTACCGACGATGTGATAGTTACCTTTAACCGGTCTGGTCAGATAGTTGCCGCCGATTTTCCCGAATTTCGCAGTATTTCTGAGATTGGCACCGCTTTTGTCACGGCCTTGGCCAATAAAGACTACGGCCTGGCCCGAGGTTTTTTACACCCTTTCCTGAAAGCTGAGGTTTTCCCCACCAGAGTACAAGGCGCTTGGGAGAATTTACTCAAGCGTACCGGCCCCGTGCGTCGGATCGTGGGAACTCAGGTCAGAAAAGGTTCGGGTGCGGACGGTGTGGATCTGGTGTTGGTGACGATTCAATTTGAAAAATTGACGGATACTTTAATCCTCGTTTTTGATGATCAAAAGCAGATTGTCAACGTGGATTTCCCTTTAGGCAATTAGTAATCAGCCGAAATTACCCCGTAAATTGAGTTGGAGACGATAAGTTATGTTAGATAAAATCGAAGTTCTCATCGAAGCGATCGCAGCTAGGGAGATTCTAGATTCCCGCGGCCGTCCCACGATCGAAGCGGAAGTGCTGTTAGAATCGGGGGCGCTCGGTTTGGCCCAGGTTCCCAGTGGCGCTTCTACGGGTAGTTTTGAGGCCCACGAATTGCGCGACGATGATCCCCAGCGTTACGGTGGTAAGGGTGTCCTAAAAGCGGTTCGCAATGTCCACGAAAAAATTGTCCCGGTTTTGGAGGGGATGAATGCTTTCGACCAAGCTAGTATCGATTTAGCTATGATCCATCGCGATGGCACGGCCAATAAACGAGAATTAGGGGCTAATGCTATCCTAGCCGTCTCTCTGGCTACGGCCAAAGCAGCGGCGGCGGATCTGGGATTGCCTCTCTATCGTTATCTCGCCGGTCCGATGGCCAATGTGCTACCCGTCCCGATGATGAACGTGATCAATGGTGGTTCTCACGCTGATAATAACGTCGATTTTCAGGAGTTTATGATCTTCCCCATCGGGGCCGATTCTTTTAAGGAAGGTTTGCGTTGGGGAGCGGAAGTATTCGCCGCTTTGGGTAAGGCCTTGCACGAACGCAAATTACTGACCGGTGTGGGCGATGAGGGCGGTTATGCTCCTAATTTGGCTTCAAATCAGGAAGCTTTGGATATTTTAATCGAATCGATCGAACGTGCTGGTTATAAACCGGGGTCGGAGGTGGCTTTAGCTATGGATGTGGCCGCCAGTGAATTCTATAAGGATGGTCAATACCTCTACGATGGTTCGGCCCATTCTCCGGCCGAAATGGTGGATTTTTTGGCCAGTTTAGTCGATCGCTATCCGATTATTTCTATTGAAGACGGTTTACACGAGGAGGATTGGGATAACTGGAAATTATTGACCGATAAACTGGGGTCGCGGATTCAGTTGGTGGGCGATGATTTGATGGTGACTAATCCCATCCGTCTGCAAAAAGCGATCGATCTGGGTATTGCTAACTCGATCCTGATTAAACTCAATCAGATCGGTTCTTTGACGGAAACCCTACAAACGATCGCCCTGGCCACCCGTCACGGTTATCGTTCTGTTATCAGTCATCGTTCTGGAGAAACGGAAGACACCACGATCGCAGATCTGGCGGTGGCCACTAATGCCGGACAGATTAAAACCGGTTCTCTCAGTCGCAGTGAACGGGTGGCTAAGTATAATCGCTTATTACGCATCGAAGAAGAATTGGGCGATCGGGCGGTGTACGCGCCGAAAGTCGGTTTAGGTCCAAAATTCTTGGCCTAAAATTTGCAAAAAGTCTTGCAGTGATCGAAAAAGGGTGTTATACTAAAGGTACTGATAACTGATAACTGGTCACTGACTATTGTGGTACTTCGCTGAAACCTTTTTCGGCGAAGTATTTATTTGTGGCCTTTTTTTGTACCAAGGTATGATTTTTGGATCAAAGGTGTTATACTAAAGGTACTGATAACTGATAACTGGTCACTGACTATTGTGGTACTTCGCTGAAACCTTTTTCGGCGAAGTATTTATTTAACCACAGTTCGGGTTAAACAGAGGGGGATAAAGCCCATTCCATGGTCAAGCTGAACTTATCGGGCGTTGTCGCCGTCAGCGCTAGGGAGTTTTTGGGGAAGGGAAAGCATCCCGTCAGATTGCGACCTCCATTGATTTTTGTAAATAATAATTTCAAGGCACTCGCTACTAGCATAGGATGGAAACGTCAGATTTCTAGGATGGGGATGATGAAAGACAGTTCTATATTTCGACGTTTCCCACAGGTGTTCGCGGGTTTATCAGTGCTATCGATCGCTCTCGTCTTGAGTTCGTGGATAGCGGCACGCTCGTTCTTGGCGGTGAAACGGGCGAGCGATGTTTTTGTCGTCACTGGTTCGGCCAAAAGGGCGATTACATCCGATTATCTTCTCTGGCGTTTATCGGTTTCCAGTCAACAACCTACCGCCCAAGACGCCTACCGCGATCTGATCCGGCAAACCCAGCGGATACGAGCTTATCTCAAAGAAAAACAAGTTCCCGAAGACGCAATCACCACCAACGCGATCGAGACGATGGCGATTCCCGAAGTAACAGTTAACGGCCAGGAAACCGGACAAATTCTCGCCTATCGTCTCACCCAACGCTTCGAGATCCGAGCGAGCGATGTGGCCCGTTACACGGAACTTTCTAGGCAGGTAACGGAATTGATTGAGGAGGGAATTAACCTCGTCTCTGAACCTCCCCAATATCTTTACACCCAACTGGATAAGCTGCGGGTGGAAATGGTGGCGGCGGCGACCAAAGATGCGAGAGCGAGGGCTGAGGCGATCGCTAGTAGTACCGGCAGTCGGGTGGGAAGGGTGCGCGATGCGAAAACGGGAGTTTTTCAGATCACCTCGCGCAATTCCACTGACGTGAGCGATTCGGGAATTTACGACACTTCCTCGATCGACAAAGATATTACCGCAGTGGTTTCGGTGACGTTCGGGATCGAGTGAATTATAGCCTTTACCTAGGGTTTGCTGAAAAAATCTAAAAACCTTGTTGGGTAAGACTTTTAGACTTTTTGTCAATCAAAAAGTACCAGGCATGGGAGTGATCAGGGGGAAAATTCCGGGACTTTTTCCCTGAAAATTAGGTAATTGGCCACCTCAAAACTGGTAAAACCCCACACCCCACACCCCACACCCTGCCACCAGGAAAAACTTTTTCAGCATACCCTACCTAGGGGTGCATCTGATTTTTGTCAATCTACCCAGTGGGGATTTTTCCAAGGAAACTATCTTCTAAAATTCGCGCTTAATGGCGATTTTTTCCTCAATCCCGCCGCAGATTAGCTTTTGCAGTGGGATACTTAGATGCGGTTGTTCATACATTTGTACTAATTTAAGGATGACTGATCATTGTTGATTGTCGTTATTTCTGCACATCTGAGATGCTCCCAGAAAGTCCGGACAAGCTAAGAGAAGATTTTAGTTTCAATCTGGTCATGACAAAACTACCTGAAACTTCAGGAACTGTCCTTGCTATTATCTTTTTGGTTGTCAATCTTTCCCAACTGCTTCGGCAGTTTTTTTGGGCTTTTTTTGTCTTTCTGGCTTTTTTGCGAACAAATGAACTAAAATAGTCCTTCTCTTCAATAAAAATTATGTTTAAAGTTGTTTTGCCTAAGCAAAACTTATCAATTGGGCGACAAATCAGTGGCATTTAATAGCATGATTTCTGGAGCGAATTTTTCAGCAGCCCCTATCTCATAGCAAGGAGAGAGTGAAACGGCTCTCTCCTTAATTATGGCTATTCGTCGTCGTCGCTGGCACCAACTTGCTTGAGATGAATATGTTTTCTCCCCAAAGTAATTTCAAATTCATCTCCTGGTTTGAGTCCCATTTTTTTGGTGTAGGCCGAACCGATCAGGAGATTATTATTTGATTGGACACTGATCCGGTAGCTGGCCGAGCGCCCACCTCGTCCATGACCATTGGCACTGCTATCTAAGTCAATTCCCTCAGCATCGATTAAAGCATTGAGAAATTTCATCATATTAACGCGTTCAATACCATTTTTTGTCATGGTATAGTAGCCGCATTCCCGGGCTTTTTCCTCTTTGCTGAGGTTGCCTAGCTGTTTAACTTTCTCAATTAGTTCGAGGCCAGTCAGGGGTTCTGGATTAGTAGTTGTGTTCATTTAAGTTTGCAGTAGATAAGTAAAGGTTAGGGTCATCAAGGCTAGTCGAGGAGAATTGCTCCCCCTGACCAGAAACAATCGGGTTACGATTGATCTCTACACTTATCTTACACGGTATAAACTAAAAATTGTCACTTGCTTGGGGAAATTGATTGTAATTGATTAGACTCTATCTCTCGATCAAAATCTTAACAGAATTTATCAATGTTGATCGAGATGCCGGGGTAAGGGAGGTTAGCCTTTCTGTCATCAATGAGAGCAGGGGCTAGGATAGAGATAAAGAGGTAAAAATGAGGGATAATGAAGCTAACAACTAGGGGTCACTATAGTGTTAAAGCCTTGCTGGATCTTAGTTTACAACCGAGGGGAACTCCCGTATCGGTAAAATCGATCGCCCTGCGTCAAGATATCCCGGCTGCTTATCTAGAGAAATTGCTGATAGAAATGCGACGAGCGGGGTTAGTTCGTTCCTTTCGGGGATCGCAAGGGGGTTATCAATTGGCCAGGCCGGCAAATCGGATCTCGTTGGGGCAAATTTTGGAGGCAGTGGGAGAGACGATCGAGCCATTATCAGGCTATCATCCCAGGGACGAACAGGCAGAAGATTGGGTGACATTTACTATCTGGAAACACCTACACGAGAAATTAAAAGAGGCCCTGGGGAAGATTACCTTAGCCGATTTATACTACGATGCGCGTAGCTGGATCGCGGCTAGGGGAGAGGAAACCAGCTTTATTGTTTAGTAGTTTAGAAGTTATGACAGCAACAACTCAAGGAAAGATTTATGGGGGGGGTTGTCACTGTGGAGCGATCCGTTTTCAAGTGGCGATCGAGCATGATCAAGCTCTAGACTGTAATTGTTCGATTTGTCAGAAAAAAGGTTTTCTGCATCTGATTGTTCCTTCAGCACAATTTACCCTCCTAAGCGGTGAAGATTTCTTAAGTACCTATACATTTAATACCCACACAGCCCAACATTATTTTTGTCGTGTTTGTGGTATTCATCCTTTCTATCGTCCCCGCTCCCATCCTGACGCTATAGATATAAACCTGCGCTGTTTGGATGGCAATGTCTTGGAAGATTTTCAGATCCAGTTCTTTGATGGGGCTAACTGGGAAGACAATATTGAGAAAATTCGGGCTATCGATGGGAAAAGGGAGTAATTGTGAAGGGAACGGCAACGGCGATCATTTTAGTATTAGGGGCAGTTTTAGATTATCTGGTGGGCGATCCTTGGGGATGGATTCATCCGGTGCAGGTGATGGGGGCGATTATTGCCGTGGCCACAAAAGTTATTCTTAATTGGACGCAGGAAAAAATTTGCCAACGTTTAGGGGGCATAATTCTGGGACTGGGTTTAATTATCTTGGCCGGGGTCTTAACTTGGCTAGGAATCCAATGGTTAGGTCAGGTCAATTTGCTGCTGAGTTGCCTAGTACAAATGATTCTCTTGGCCAGTTGTTTAGCCGGTAGAAGTTTACGCAGGGCTGCCGAAACCGTCATCGCACCTTTACAAGCGGAAAATATCACCTTAGCTCGTTGCCAACTAAGTTTATACGTTGGTCGCGACACAGATAATCTCGGCCAGGAAGAAATCCTTCGCGCCCTCTTAGAAACCGTCAGTGAAAATGGTGTGGATGGAGTTACCGCGCCGCTTTTTTATGCCCTTCTCGGTGCCTTTCTGGGGGTGGGACTAGTACCCCTCGCTTGCGCTTATAAAGCCGCTAGTACCCTCGATTCGATGATTGGCTATCGTCGGCCACCCTACACCCATATTGGCTGGTTTAGTGCCAAAAGCGAGGATGTTTTGACATGGCTACCCTGTCGTTTAACGGTCTTAACTCTCGCCCTGATTTCGGGCCGGCCGGGGCGGGTTTTAAGCATTTGTTGGCGCGATGCCCGTCGGGATCCTAGTCCTAATTCCGGTTGGAGTGAATGCGTCTATGGGGCGATTTTGGGGGTGCAATTGGGGGGGAAAAATCAATATCGGGGCCAGATTGTGGAAAAACCTTTATTGGGCGATAACCTCAACCCGATTACTGTCAAAACCGTCGAACAGGCTTTGCATTTAACTCGTACCTGTGTATTACTTTGGTTGGCGATCGCTGTTAGCTGCTTGATTGCTAGAGATTTTGCTCAATTTTAGCGACCAGAGGCGACGGCGTTGACGGGATTGACGCTGCCAGTAACGGATAATCAGGGAGAAGGTCAAGAATAGGGATTGCAGTATCTGTATCTGTCCGCAGAGGCGTTGATAGTTTTGTCGGAGATAATAGGTTTTCGCCCCGGCGATGACAATATATTCCGGGGCGGGGTAAAAAATGTGGTGTAAACGTCGTTCCACCCGGTTTAAAATTTTGGTCACTCGCCCTAAAATCCGCCGCAATTGCCACAATTTCCAGACTAGAAAGCAATTAAATAAAGTTAAGCCTAGATTGAAGCCGAGGACAAAAAAGAACATGATCGAGGCGATGGTCGAGTTATGCCAATTTTAGCCTAGATTCCCGACTTGAAAGTGTCGGGGAAAGAAATCTAAGAAGCTGCCTGCGTATTTAAATTGCTTGTTGAGATGAGACACTCTTGCACTCTTGCAAGGGGCAACAGTCAAGGGATTGGGGGAGATTTAGCTAATCTAGGGATAGGCGGTTAAAATGGGTCTTAGCTGACTAAATCCCGTTTAAAAGGTCGCCTTAGCGTCCGAGAGCGTGTAATCCGTTAATAATTTCGGCACAGCGCTCGGTAACTGCCTGTAAAGCTTCTCTTTTGCTAGAAATCGGTGGCGGCAGCACTTCGCCGATGCGAATAGTTAAGGGGATACTATGGGGAAAAGAAGAACCTTTTTGAAAAATCTTTTCTGTCCCCCACAAACTGACGGGTAGCAGGGGAACTCCCGCTTTAGCGGCAATCATCGCCGCGCCTAGTTTTGGTTGATGGATCAATCCGTCCTCGGTGCGGGTTCCCTCCAGAAACACTCCCACTGCCCAGCCCGCTGCTAATGCTCCCATCGCCGCCCGAATGGCCCCGCGATCACCACTGCTGCGTTTGACGGGATAGGCCCCGTAAAGAGCGATCGCCTGTTTTAAAATCGGGATGGTAAATAATTCTTCTTTAGCCATATAAGCTACGGGACGACGCACGGCACAGGATAATAGGGGTGGATCGAAGTAACTGGCGTGATTGCAGACGATAATCAGAGGATGACGCTGAGGGACATTTTCCACTCCGTAAACGCGACCGCGAAAATAGCCGTGTAGGGTGGGGCTAACGATCGACCATTTAAAGAGATGATATAAAACTAAACTGGCAAAAGGTTCTCGCTCTTGAGGCTGGTTCATGACTGACAATTGTTCCCTAGACATGGAAAAGCCCCTGGGAGTCTTGCCGTGTTTCGACCCCAAGGACTTTGCTTTCTTCTCACTCCTCACACAATTAAAATATATAGCAATTTATAGGTTAGGGAAAGGTTAAGCGTGCCGCTTTCTTAACTGGCATAATTACCTACCTAGGGTTGAGAGCGGCAAAAGGATTAGCAAGATGTGTCATTGATTTTGCTTGGGTACTGAAAAAAGGGGTGGTGATTCGGTAGTAGTGATGGCGGCTTAATCCTTTGCTTTGCTGTGCATTGTAGTCATGGATCAAATACCAAAGGGTTCCCCAAGGTGATTCTCCATTTTTTTAGAGAAAGATAGACTCTCTCTCACCAGCCGAGAAATCCTTTGTCTAAAGGTATTATTTAATCTTTCAATAGATTAGTTTGACCAGTTTCTTGACCGACAGAAAGTCTGTTTGGTTTGGTCAATATCCCGACAGTAGAGCAGATGCGGAACATCCTTGATGGAATAGCCGCAAAGCATCTTTTTCCCCTGTTCAAATGGATTTATCAAGGTCTGGGAGACCAAGGCTATTTGAGGCTATTTGCCGCCTTGGATGGCAACTTACTCGTCACCCTACATGGGACTCAGTACTGATGAACGCTATCAACGGGCTCGGCTTCAACGAGGGACTCGCTGGGGCTTTTTTCAAGATGTTGTTTGTCTGACCAAGTATCTGTTGTTTGAAGGCTGGCAATACCTTCTAGACTTTATGCTCGATGATGCCATCCCTAGGGCTCTCGTTAATTCTTCTTGATGTTGGATTGGGATGTGCCGGGCAAAAGCGTTTTATATTCCGTATTATTTGCTAGATTCTGAATTTGGAATTGCTGTGCACTGACTAATTACCTTGACAAAAAGTTGATCATCGGGTAGGATATACCCAGTATACCTATTGAATCGAGTCTTGAACTGGTCGGTTAATTAAATTGCCCATTATCGGTGACACGCTGACTTAGCAGTATTTTGTCAAGATTTAATAGGAGGCAACCAAATTAAAGCATTTTGATGAAGGATGCCAGTTCCCAGTTGGCTTTGACGACAAAACATGACAGTAAATATTAGTAGTGTAAAGTTTGACAATGTTGAAAAAATTACTTAACCGTATGCAAACCGAGCAGGGTAGAAAAAATATTAAATTTGCCCTGGCCAGAAAAATATTCAATCCCCTCTTAAGAAATATTGGCTACACCCTAATTACTGACCATTTTTATCAGCCGATACCCAACCGTCAGGAAATTATGACATACGCGGGCAAGGAAAGGCCTCTTAGCTCAATTGAATGGCATCTAGACAAGCAAACTGAACTGGTTAAATATTTACTAGAAAAATATGCTTTAGAATTTAACAATAAAGAAATTTTTTCAGCGTTTGGTTATTCCGAAGATAGTTCTGGTCTCATTAGTGGTGATGCAGAAGTCCTCTATGCTATGGTCAGAGAAAAAAAACCTAATCGGGTAATTGAAATTGGCTCAGGTGGTAGCACTAAGATTATCGCCGCAGCTTTAAGAATGAATTTTATAGAAAATTACCAAAAATCACAACTGATCTCGATCGAGCCTTATCCTCAAGATTTTTTAAAAGACTTTGCTAATATTAGTAAAGATTTTCTAGAATTTAGTTTGCTTATCCAGAAAGTAGAAGCCGTAGATTTGTCTGTTTTTGAATCCCTGCAAACCAATGATATTCTGTTCGTTGATTCCAGTCATGTATTTAAGTCTGGTAGTGATGTGGAGTTTGAATTTCTTCAAGTTTATCCACGTTTACAAACAGGAGTCTTAGTTCATATTCACGATATATTCTTTCCCTATGATTATCCCATCGAATGGAATCTCAAAGAATCACGATACTGGAACGAGCAATACTTTTTAGAAACTTTTTTACAATTTAACAAAAAGTTTAAAATTTTGGCATCCTTATCTATGGTATCTCATTATAAGAATTGTGTGTTTCTTGAGAATATCAATGCTTATAATGAAGATCGATTACCCGGTTCTTTCTGGATGATTGCTTGAAAACTACTCGCCCTAGAAAACCATGAAAATAATTAATCCTAATCATAACTTTTCCACGACTCGCAAGCTCACTTCTGATCCCCTACAATATCCAATATTATCTCCCCCAAATCCAGAACGTAAGGGAGAAGGAGGATTGAGAACAAAGGAATATTTCAAGCACTCCTACGGGGAGACAAGTGAGTTATCGGAAAAAATTACATTTCCTTTGGTTACTATTATAACGGTAGTTTTTAATGGAGAAAAGCACTTAGAGCAGACAATTCAGAGTATCATTAGCCAGACTTATGATAACGTGGAATATATCATCATAGACGGAGGTTCCACGGACGGTACAGTTGATATTATACGCAAGTATGAGGAAGTAATTGATTATTGGGTAAGCGAACCAGATGCAGGAATTTCTGACGCTATGAATAAAGGGATAAGTTTAGCAACAGGAATTCTAATTAATCACTTACACGCAGGGGATAAATTTGCTGCTGACACAACCCTGTCGTCAGTGGTTTCATCTTATAATTCAGAAGGCTGGCGATGGTGTTTCGGTAATCAACTATTGAGAAGTCACACAGACGATACGATAGTGGGTTGTTTCTGTCCCCCTAAATTTAGTCAAAAACTACTTCACATAGTAAATACGATTCCCCATCCAACTGTTTTTTCTGAACGAGCTTTGATAGAAGAAGTAAATGGGTTTGACAATAATTATAAATGTGCTATGGATTACCATCTTTGGCTCAGGTTCACTCAATTATCAAAACCTAAACAATTTGATTATGCCACTGCTGAATTTTTACTGGGTGGTCGCTCCTCAGATATAAAATTAGCATTGCGGGAAGAATTTAGAGCTAGAAAGGAAGTTTTAAGGCTGTCAAAACTAGAATTATTACTCTCTTTTGCAGTAGTAATGATGAGGTATATTAAGCGACAACTGCGAATCACTACATTTGTCAAAAATAATCTGGCATAATGGCAGTGAAGACGGATAATGAAAGTTGGGAGTAAATACCATATATGAAAATCGCTTATATTATTCCTCGTCTCAAAGATAGTGGCTTAACGAGAATACCCTTGTGGCTGTCTAATAGTTTTTATCCTGAGCATGAGGTGAAGGTATTCTACTTTAGTGAAACTAATTCTCAAGAAAAATGCCTCAGCTTTAATGCTCCTGTTCAAAAGATAAGTTTCAATGGTTTTTGTCAGGAGTTAAAAAATTACGATATAGTCCACTCCCACGGATTAAAACCCGATCTGTACCTTGCCATTAATTACCATAAGATTAAAGGCATAAAGATTACAACCATTCATGGCTATCACGTCGATGAACTCAGATACGACAAAGGCTCTCTACTAGGTTATATATGGGGAAATTTATGGAACCTAGCCTGCCGAAAATTAGATTTGGCAGTTTGCATAAGTCAGACAATGGAAAGATACTATCAAGGACTTGGCTATAAAAATACTACTGTAATTTACAATGGAATAAAAAAAATGGATGACAGTAGAAAGACAATCAAAGGGAGTGATATAAAAACTGGAGATAAAATTGTAATAGGTACAGTTTCTATCCTAAATAAAAGAAAAGGAGTGGAGCAAATTATCCAAGTATTACAGAAAAATACCCGGTACGATCTGATAGCAATAGGGGGAACATCTCAAGACATTAATCGATTGCAAGTCTTGGCAGAAAAACTAGGAGTTGCCCAAAGATGTGTTTTTACAGGCTATCGAGAAAATCCCTGGGAAACCGCGATTAATATTGACGTTTTTGTTTTTCCATCTCGCTCGGAAGGATTTGGTTTAGCTCTAGTGGAAGCAGCTAATTTAGAAATTCCGATTATCTGTTCTGATATTCCGACATTTAGGGAAATCTTTCGAGAAAATGAAGTGACTTTTTTTCAGCTTGATGATATAGACGACTTGAACAACAAAATACTTATGTTAGATGAAATTAAAGACAAAGTTTCCCTGGCTAAGTTGAAAGCAGAAAAACTTTTTTCTTTGGAAAGTATGTGTTACAATTACTGTGACGAGTACAAAAAATTAATTGATGCTAATTAAAAATTATGAACTATAACCATACATAAAAATAAAAGGAGGCTCTATTTAGATGATTGGGATTTGTAATTTATGCGGTTCTGTGGTGGTGCGGATACATCCAGGATATTTTGGTACTCGTTGTTTAAACTGTAGATCTACTAAAATTCATAGAGCAGTTGGTTTGACAATTGAATCTCTAAACTTTTCAACCAGTACCTCTGTTTACGAGTTGTCTTCTCGCGGAGCTTTGTATAAATTCTTAAAGGGTAAATTTAAAAATTTATACTTTTCTGAATACTTTGATGATGTACCTCTAGGGTTGATGAAGAACTCTGTTGTCTGTCAAGACGTTCAAAATCTTTTTCTCAATGACGAATCTTTTGATTTAGTGACTTCTACCGAAGTTTTTGAGCATGTTCCTGATGACAGCAAGGGTTTTTCTGAAATTTACAGAGTCTTAAAAAAAGATGGATATTTTATTTTTACCGTGCCTTTATCAGATAACCCGAAAACAGTTGAAAGATGTTTCTTGCAGCCTGATGGGACTATCATACATCAACTTGAACCTGAGTATCATGGCGATCAAATTCGTGGACAGGGAAGAGTTCTTGCCTTCAGAAATTACGGATTGGATATAACTAAACGGTTAGAAAGTTGTGGTTTTCACGCTGAAATACGTCTAGTAAACTCGACGCGCAATGTAATTGAAGATCAGAAGGTTATCATAGCAAAAAAAATGTAGTTCTATAACTGTCACTAAAAAATCAACTGGAGATGAGAATAAAATGTTAATTTCCTGCAAATACAACTCTCTTTTTATCCGTAATCCCAAAGTAGCGTTGTCGTCTTTGGAGAAATCTCTGAGAAAAATTATCTTAAATGACTGGGAATATTTTAACTATACTTGAAACTTGACAAAAAGACTATGAGAGAATACTATAATTGCTTAAGTTACCAGAAGTAAAACTAGCAAGCGTCAATCAAAATCATCAACTTGGAACTGTTTTTAGTAAAAGATAGCTTTAGATACTTATGAAACTTACGGCCTCCCTTGTCCTTTACAAAAATGACCCAGAGATAGTTACTCAAGCAATTAAATCTCTGTTCGGTCAGTTTTCGGTCAAGATAAGTGGAAGTTCTTGTCCGGTTCGGATTTATTTGTTTTATTTTCACATCGAGAAAATTT
>NZ_JAPZSS010000032.1:0-1521 GCF_027532015.1 Microcystis sp. LE19-131.1A
ATGGCTTTTAAATGTTGATCTAGTTGTTCTTTTTGGTCTGTATTCATGATTCTACCGTTTAATTGTTTCTCTTTATTTTGCCTTAGCTAACGTTTTTAGTCTCTAAGCATTTATACTTATGGCAAAATTGGGATGCTCCCCTTCCGCTTTTCCTTCATTAACATCAATAATTTTGAAATTCTGTAAAGGTTCCTGCCAGCGTTTTCTATTCTCTTTTGGATTGCTTGATTTCTCTTCCCCACGAATAACAAGCGTTCCGCTTTTGATAATAACCTTCCCTTGAAACTCTATCTGTTTGATCTCTTTCATTGCCACTTCTTTTGTTTTTGATTCTCTCCCTAAAGCGATCGTTTTTGCTTGGGAATCGAACTTGATTAATCTCCCAGATAGAGAAGTGCCATTTTTTAAAGATACTTTTGTATCATCCGGCATGAATACGGGAATTTTCTTGACGGGAGATCGATCGCCGGTGGCTGGTAGATGATAGCCAGCAAGAGAGGCGATAAAAACTAGGCTAGTTGCGGTTATTATTGGGTAGAGTTTTTTCATCTTTACCTTGCCTGAATGATCGGGATTTAGTTGGTTCTGTTTTCGATCTTGGATGCGGTGGGTTAGGAGTAACAGTAACCCAACCTAGGTTTTTTTCTAGAGGGTTTTTTCCATATTTTAGCGTCAGGATTGTCAAAGGGGAAGCGTTGTATCTTCTCCTTATGTTAAAACTTATAAAGCTACTCCTTTACGCGGTAAGCGATAGAAATATGACTCTACAAGAGCTAATGCGGTGGGCGGAAAAATTATCCGCAATCGAGAAACGGCAACTGATCGAAAAAATTACCGCAGAAATGGCATCGGAATCGGCAGAAGTTAATCAACCCCGTCCCTCTTTATGGGGTATATGCGCCGATTTAGGACAGGCTCCCTCGGCTGAAGATATCGATAAAACCCGACGAGAAGCGTGGGGAGATTTTACGGCAGAGGATCTTTAAGTGTTAAAAGCAGTTTTAGATACTCATGCATTTATCTGGTATCTTTACGCAGATCAACGATTATCCAATTTGGCTCGACAAACCATCGAACAAATTGGCAATAGTGGAGATACGGTTGCTGTTTCCTCGATTACTCTGGCTGAAATTGTCTATCTTGCTGAAAAAGGACGGATTTCCGCTCAAACAATAGAGCGATTGTTAATGGAACTGGACAGGGAAAATTCTATTTTGATAGAAATCCCGCTCGCTCGCAATATTGTGGTTACTATGGGAGGAATCGAGCGCTCGGATGTTCCCGATTTACCTGATCGAATTATTGCGGCAACCGCCCTATATTTAAACGTTCCCTTAAGAGAACTCCATGAAAAAGATGATCCAATAGTTAAGTGAGTTGATAAGGGATTTCCACAAACCACTTTGGCAAATGGGGAAGTCGATTAATCTGTTTTTCCAACTCTGCCATTGCCTTCTCAATCAACTTTACCCCAGTGTGGTAAACCTTGTCAATGAGCTTGACAACTGGATTTTTTCCTTT
>NZ_JAPZSS010000126.1:0-10502 GCF_027532015.1 Microcystis sp. LE19-131.1A
AACTCTCCAAACTGTGAACAATTGCTAAGTAGGTAGGCGTTAAAAGTTGTCAGATGCCCCCCTTATTAAGGGGGGATTAAGGGGGGATCGGCACCCCCCTTATCAAGGGGGGATTAAGGGGGGATCGGCACCCCCCTTATCAAGGGGGGCAGGGGGGATCAGACCTAAAATCCATTTTTAATTTAATTATAACCAGCTACTTATAATAACTTTTTAGCAAAATCGATCGCTTCCTGAAAAACTGTCACTTGGCCCTCAATTTGGGCAATTTGTACCTCGGTTAATAACTTACCGATAATCGGACTAGGTTTCAGTTGTAAATAGTTGATTAAATCATCGCCCCTTAATAAAGGTCGGGGATGGGCGATAATATTATCGGGATCGAGATAGGAAGTCAACAGAGAAGCGACGATATTTTTGTTAATCCCCATCGATAAAGCAAAAAGGGCAAAGACAGGAAATACTTTTCCCGTATTTAGATAAATAAAATACTGTTCCCGCAGACTTAAATTATCTGCCTCCTTGAGGGGAGGTAAACACTTAATCACCGTGATTACCGTGCGAATTTCCCCCCTGGAATACTTGAGATCGATTAACTCTTTTTCCGCTTCTGCCAAAATATCCGATACCAATAGGGCCAATTTTGTCAACTGTAACTGAGAAGGGGAAAAGATAAATTTTTCTGGTAACAAAGATTCTAAAAATCCCGCTGCCGCTTCCACCCCCATAACTCGCTCCATTTTTGCGGGGGTAATCCGACGCAACCAGAGAGATAATAAGCCATCTTCCCAGGCACTTTTTAGCCATTTATTGCCACGGGAATTGAGCAAAAGGTAATTCAACTCGGATTGTACCCTTTCGGCGGCTACACGGTGCAATAAAGGGGCAAGAGAACGAATAGTTGCACGGGTATGGGGTTCGATCTCAAAGTCCAATTGAGCCGCTTGTCGATAGGCCCTTAATAATCTTAGGGGATCATCCTGAAGATTTTCGCGGGAAATCATCCGCAGGGATTGGCAGCCTAAATCTTTTAATCCCCCTAAAGGATCGAAAATTTCTTGGGTGTGGAGATTATAAGCGAGAGCATTAACGGTGAAATCCCGTCTTTTTAGGTCTATTTCTAGAGATTCTCCCTCCTGTTGTGCGAAATCAAGAGTACCCTGCGGAAAAACGACGCGAGCAATTTGACGAACGGCATCTAAAACCACAAAACCCGCTTTATAATGATGGGCAATAGTTTGGGCAATTTCGATCGCTTTTTCGGGAACCACAAAATCTAGGTCAATATAGTCTTTCTGACGGTTTAATAAAGCGTCTCGCACAGCACCACCGACTAAATAAGCATTTTCTGGCAATTCTTGCCGATTAATCGCAAAAACTTCTTTAACTAAACTATCTAGGTTTTTTTGACAAGACATCGAGAAGAGCAATTTACAAAAATATAATTTTGACTGGCCCCATTTGGGGAGAGACTGAGCTAGATTAGCGGAAAAGACCTATAGAGTTAAACCTATGTGTATTTGTATTAACTGCTATTTTGTTGATCGCTGTCTCACCTATCATGCCGTAGAAACACAACATCAGGAACGTCATCTCACCGAGACACCGGACTTTGAAGCGAAGAACCCTTCTATTAACGTTAACATTCGCACCAAGGAAGATTATATCGAAATGGAGTGGGATGTGGTGGGTTGTGAAAGCTTTTTACGCGAAACCGGTAAATGGTCTAGTTTGCGGCCGGGTGAACCAGTTCCCACCTAAAACACCTGAACTACCCATACATATCTACTACAAGAGCCGAAAGTTAATCCACAAATATGTCTTGGACAGCCAACGATTCGAGGAATGCGTAATTTAAGAGCGAGGTATTTATGGATAAAGAAGAAGAACTACTTGAACAATGGCGAGAATTGACCCCGGAAAAGCAACAAAAAGTTTGGCAATTTGTTCAAATACTTAAATCTGAGTCACAAACAACACCAGAAGCTAAATTTATTCCCCAAACACCATTAAGCAAAAAGTTATGGGAAATCCGACATCGGGCGATCGCAGCTGGATTGCAACTGCTCAATGAAGAGGAAATAGAACAAGAACTTGCTGCACGTCGAGGAGGGTGCAGTGAGTCATGAAATTGCTGGCACTTACGGTTTAGCGGCGATGGATGCACTTCATGTTGCTGCTGCGCTGCAAATTCAAGCTGATGAACTAATCACCACCGAAAAGCCAACCAAACCAATGCACCGAGTCAGGGAAATTCAGATTGTTTCAATCTAATGTAAGGGGTTAGAGTAATCTAAGAGTAAGGAGACCAGGGACCGATGACGGTTTCTCCTCGCTTCTCTTTTTCTGCTAATTCTAGGTTTAAGGTTAATAGTTTCTCTAAGATGTCGTCGTCAGCTTGGAAGTGATAGGCCTCCATCACTAGCTTATCTAATTTCTGATGGAGTTGATACAGTTGGCTACTGGGTTCGTTAAAGAATTGGTTATATAGTTTGGTGATTCCCCATTGTTTTTTCTCCATCTGTTGGCTGCGGTATTCGTGTAATTCCCCGGCGGTTTGACGGATTTTTTCGACAAGTTCCCGTGAAGGTGTCTGGGGAAAGGGGAAGGTTTCAAAACAGGTGTTAGGAGTGTAGCGAGTTCTGTCTTCAAGAGTTGAACTTTGGGCTTTTACCCAGAGGCGATGAATGTTAGATGTTAGGATACCGAGAATATAGAAATCATCAGAAGCAACGACATGAATCGAATTATTAGGTAGCCAATCTAAAGAAGTAGGAACAAAAATAAACCATTTTGAGTGTGCGGGAATACTAAAGTAACAAGCTAAAGGTTCAATTGCTGTTCTCATTGCTGGTCTTTTTTCACCATATTTCCACCAGTTTAGTTTAGTAACTTCTCGTCTATTTTGCTCTCTTTCCAGCTTAACAGTTAATTTAATATGCTCAAAAGGTAATTTATATTCACTAGCATCTTCTAAACTCATATTATTGAAATCAATAATCCAGCGGCTAGGTTTTCCATGAGGATTGTCAGTTAAATCACCAGCAGAGGATGATAATTTTAAAACCTCTTTATTCTTAAGATCATTTTCGATCCATTTTTCCGCTTGCTCACTCTTAATATAAAATCCCTTACCAACTGGTATCACTCCTTGAAAACTAATATTTTTGTTGGCTAATAGTCTAACTGCTTTGGAAATATCTACTGTCGTCGTCAAAGAAGAATTAATCTGAGAAACTTGATGATTATCTAAATAATAACTTACTGGTTCAATTTTACTCCAATTAACAATACTAACATGAACATTAGCTTCACCAGACCAAGGCTGAGTAGAAATCGCCTCATGAATGTGTCCACCATTGTGAGTAATATAATCCAACGCTGCTACACGACTTTTTCCTTGACTAATAGAATTAGTTCCGACTAAACCCGCTCTTCCTTTCTCATCTAATTGATTATGTGCTAGACGAAACCAATAGGAACAAAAATCAACCGAGTCTTTAACCTCAGAAAACCTTCCAAACACTTTATTAACATAATCATCACTGAGATTTAATCTCATGTGTTTCCCTCCCAAAAATGGAGGATTACCGATAATTGCGTCTGCTTTTTGCCAATCTGTAAACAAAGCATCAGCACAGATAATATTACTATCCAAAGTATCCAAAGGTAAAGAAGCTTCCGTCAAATTAAACTTATCAATCGCCACCTTTCTGGCAATCATTAAAGTCACCCGCGCCAACTCTACAGCAAAAGGATTAATATCCATTCCATAAAACTGTTTAGGCGTAACAAAACTAATCTGTAATTGGTCACTAGCAGAACGACGACGGTTAGCAATCTTTTCAATTAATAACTGTTCAATGCGCTTTAATTCTTGATAGGCGACATAGAGAAAATTACCCGAACCGCAAGCCGGATCTAATACCTTATACTGCTGTAATTCTAACTGAAGTGTATTTAACTCGCCAATCGTCCCAGCTTGCTCAATTTTCTCCTCCCAGTAACGGCTAATAGTTGGGCGAACAATTTTCATAATATCCGCTTCTGAGGTAAAGTGCATCCCGTAAGTATGACGCTCTTCAGTATTAGCTGTCCCCTCAAAAATATTACCAAAAATTGCCGGACGGATCTTACTCCAATCCTGACGCGCCGCCACATCCAGAAACTCTAATTCTTTATTAGTTAATTCAATTGGATGAATTATACTAAACAGTCCCCCATTAAAATAATCCACTCCCTGATATTTACCAACGGGGGTAATTCCGGGTTGGTTCATCTGTTGAAATAATCCCCCCAAGACATCATAGGAATTGCCACCATTTAGACATTCTTGTACACAAGAAATAAATAAATCTCTCGGTAATAATCCTCGATCCTCAGCAAACATTGCTAATACACACTGCAAAATAAATCGCTGGGCTGTCAACTCATCAAAACCGCTTTTATGACCGCGTTTTTTTAACAGTTGAAACAACTCACCCATCCGCCGCGCTGCCGTTTCTGTAATCTCGACTTGATTATTCTGAAAAATAGGGGTACGATTCCCTACTTCCATAAAATTGAACGCACTGACCCGATTTTTCAAATCGTTGAGATTGACTCGATCTACCGGTTCATCTATTTGAAGATCAAAATCAAAAATCCAGAACTGATCAAAATTACATAATAAGACATAGCGAGGGCGATTAGGAACCAATCGACTCCAGTATTCAAAAGCTTGGGGATAGTGTTTACTTAAATCTTCTCCTCGCTTTTTCATTTCAATTAAAACACGAGGTTTCCAAACTAAATCAGCAAATCCCGTTTTACCTTTCTTGCTACCTTTAGTAATCGCCTCCTCATAGGTTGCACCCGCTTCTAACGCACCTTTATGACCAAAAGCTCGAAAGAAACGGTCTAGGAAAATCTGAGCTTCTTTCCTTTCTTTGCCAGTAATGTGCTGTTGACAAAAATCAATAAATTCCTGTAAGCTTTCAAGAGTAGTAGTCATCTTTTGCCTTTCTATTGGAGTAGGGTGGGCGTTGTGGTGCGATCACCATTTTACACGATAAAATGAAGGAACCGAGTTGAAATCGAAGTCAAGCCTATGCCAATTCGAGGCGTTGCTGAATCAAGGTATGAATGCCAATTGTGCATCGTATCCAAAAGTTATTTTGGGTCTAGGTTTTAAAAATCCCACAAGAGAAGATTCATATCTCAAATCAGCAACGACTTGGCGAGATAAATTTTTTCGTTGTGTTTAATTGATTGAAAAAAATCGACAATAGGACGAGGATAATTAACCCCTAAAATCACCCCATAACGCTTTTGCTCCTCCAGAGATAATTTATAAGGTTCGTGAATTTTATCGCCTTTTATTAGGGCTAATTCGGGCAACCAGTGACGTAAATAATCACCTTTGGGATCATAATCTTTCGACTGTTTCCGGATATTAAAGTAACGAAATCCTCGTGCGTCATTACCGACACCAGCAGTGTAATTCCAATTACCCCAATTACTACAGACATCGTAATCAACTAATAATGACTCGAACCATTCTGCTCCCATACGCCAATCAATACCGAGATTTTTGGTCAGAAAACTAGCGACATTTTGCCGTCCACGATTTGACATAAATCCTGTAGCAGCTAACTCTCTCATATTAGCATCTACAAGGGGATAACCAGTTTTTCCCTCACACCAAAGATTAAATCTTTGCCAATCTTCTAGCCAGGGTAAATTAAGTTCTTGCAAACCAGATTTATAAAAGATTTTATTCCCGTGTTTACTGCAAATAAATCGAAAAAAATCTCGCCATAATAATTCAAAAGTTAGCCAATAAGTAGAGTCATTTTTTACTCTTGTTTGCTCATATTTTTGTACTTCCTCATAAATATAACGGGGGGAAAGACAGCCAAAACTTAACCAAGCTGAGAATTTTGAGGAATAATTAGTCCCTAACATTTCATTACGGGTTTCCTTATAGGTTTTTAAGGAATCACTATCCCAAATATATTCTTTAACCCGTGATTTTCCTGCTACTTCACCCCCTTGAAATGATAAAACACCTCCCTGGTCTAGAATTAGTTCTGTTAAGCCTAAATCCTTTAAAATAGGAAGATTTCCCCAATCTATTTTAGGTAATTTTGTCAACTTTTTCGGACTGGGATAAGTTGTTCTTATTTCCCAATGACGTTCTACTTGTTTACGAAAATTAGTAAATAATTCCGGCAGTTGATTAAGGGTAAAAGGTAAATCATCAGGATGATATAAAGTGGCTGTCCAAAAAGTTTTTATCTGCACAGGAATTATAGATAAAGCCTTATTTACAGCCTTTTCTACCGCTAATTCCTCTGCTGTAACCTCTTGATGATAATAAACCCTGGCTATCTGCAATTCTTGAACTAATTGCGGGATAATTTCTTCTGGTTTTCCCCGTCGGATAATTAAATTACTGCCTAAACCTTCCAGAGATTGTCGTAAATTTGCTACGCTTTCTAATAAAAATTTAGCCCGGAACTTGCCAGTTTTGGGAAACCCGTAGGAAGTAAAACCAAATTGACGCTCATCAAAACAATAGAAAGGAATTATCTCTAATTGTTCTTGAATGGCTCGATAAATTGCCTCGTGATCGTGAACTCGCAGATCATTCCGATACCAGATTAAAACCCGCATTTAACATCAATTAAAAGTTGATAACCGATCAATAAGTAGGGTTTGCTGAATAAATGTGAAATGTAGGTAAGGTAAGGGTTTTGTGGCTTTTCTCGTGAAACAGGTGCAAGATTTTGAGAGAATCGTGGTTCAAAACCTTGCATCTTCATCGGCCCGCGTCCTGTAGGGGCGAAGCATTCGGACAATAACCTATCGGTGAAACCTTAGATTTTCTATCCGAATGCTTCGCCCGTACTTTTTCAGCAAACCCTAAGTAGTTAGGTGTTAAAAACCATCAGACACCCCCCTTATTAAGGGTAGGGTCGTTTCATTCTCTCAAATGTCATTCTCTCAAATCCTTATCTGGTAACGTTTTTAGTCGATTTCTCCGAATAAATAGCTGAAAATTTCTAAAAACGTCGTGCTTTGCTTACCGCATAAGCGATTAAAGGTAGCAAAAAAAGAATTAGATTGCGAGAATGAAACAGCCCTACTTATTAAGGGGGGATTAAGGGGGGATCTATCTTTAATTTAATTATCTTTTCCCGTAGTAATGGCCATAGTAACGATAATTATGGTTTTTCCGACTAACATTATTAGCCACTAAACCTAACACGGAAATATGGGATAATCTCATATCTTCGAGCAGATTTTTCAGGGCAAAGCGATCGGTTTTGCCCAGTTTGGTAACGAGAATCAGTCCGGTGGCCATGGCGGCGAGAATTTTCGCATCGGCAAAAGCGGCGATCGGTGGTACATCGTAGATAATTAGATCGAAGGCTTGCTCTTGCTGTAAACGCGAGATCATCTCCTGCATTCTCTGGGAAGAAAGCAAGCGGGTTGGATCTGGGGGAATTTCACCGGCGGTAAGAATCGATAAATTCTCGTAACGGGGTAGAGGTTGAATTGCCTCATTCCAATCGAGACCCTCGGCGAGGACATTACTAAGGCCGTGGTCGTTATCGAGATTAAGTCGATGGTGAACCTGGGGTCGTCGCAGGTCAGCATCCACCAGTAAGACTCTTTGTCCCATACCAGCGGCCGCCTTAGCGATATTGATTGATATGGTGGTTTTACCGTCTCCCGGTGATACAGAACTAATCACGAGGGACTTGCGGGGGGAATCGGCATCGAGGAGGCGAATATTGGTGTTGAGAGTGCGGAAAGCTTCCGAGAAGGGGGAGAAATTATAGTAGGAGGGGTTTTCGCCGGCCGATTTCCCAGTAGTATTAGGGATAGTAATTTTGCGATCACCGACTGTTAACTGTGGTAGGGCGGCTGTGATCACTTTTTCGATGGTGCCAAGGTCTTTTTGCCAGGGAATTGCGCCCAAAAGGGGTAGTTTGGTATCTTCTTTTAGTTCATCTGCACTATGATGAACGGGGTCTAATCTTTCAGCTAAAAAGGCTGCCCCTAGGCCTAGTAACAGGCCACCAATAACCCCTAAAGCGAGATTTCGCACGGGTTTAGGAGAAACGAAGTTTTCCTCTACTTCTGGTGGGGAAATTAGTTGCCAAGGCACCACTTGTTGTGCCACCTTGAGTTGAAGTTTTTGTTGTTCCTCCAGAAAACGGTCGAGACTGGTGGTGGCGATTTCCAACTCTCGCTGCAAATCCGTATAACGACGGGCTAAAACCGCCAGATTTTTGACCGAGGCTTTCTGTTGTTCGAGGGCCCGGGCAAGGGATTCTACCTTAATTTCTAGGGTTTGGCGACTGTTAGCGGCTTCCACCAATTGTTGGGTTAATTGTACCCGCAAAGCGCTCTGTGACACCAAAGCAGGGGAGTCACCCACTGTCTGGGGCAGTTTTTCCCCTAGGGTTCTCTGGGCTTCGTTTTGCAGTAGGGGCAGTAAATTAGCGCGTTTTTCCTCTAGGGTGGCGATTATTGGGCTATCCTTGGCAAAAACTGCCGATTGTTTGGCCAATTCCACTTCTACTTCCTGCAGCTGCTTGAGCAAATCTTGATAACCGGGAGATTCACTGAGATAAGTAGCGATAATTGCTTGATTAGGGTCTAATCCCACCTGTTGCTGTAAAGCCTGATAGCGAGAGTTAATTTCGTTAAGGGCAACTTGGGCACCCCGATAATCTTGTTCAGTGGTGGTTAACTGTTGTGATAAACGAGTTGCCTCTTTATCGGGATCGAGGAAATTGTATTGCTGCCGGAATTGCTGCATTTGTTTTTGTAGAGTATTAACTCGTTCCTGCAGCACGGGCAATTGAGCGTTAACAAAATCTAACCCTTGATTAATTTCGGTCTTCCGTTCCTGAGAACTATAGTTTAGGTAATGACGGGCTAAATTATCTAAAACCAGCTTAATTTTTTCCGGTTCCTCATCTTGATAGGAAACTTCTAAAACTTTCGTCTCTTTTAGTTGACTAATTTCGAGATCAGATTTGCCAGTTTTACTAATTAAATCACTGTAGGTAAAGTCGGGATATTGAGGAGTTATTTTACTAAAGATGGGGTTAAGGAGTTGCGGACTGGTTAAAACAGCGATTTGGGTATCATAATCGATGTCTTCACCACCTAACTGAGGTAGGATATCTTGGGCTGCCAGTACGGAAGGACTTTTATTTTCCTCGATGGGTTGACCGATGAGCAGCAGGAATTTACCCTGATAGATAGGGGTTTTTGAGAAAGTATAAGTAGCGATCGCAGCCGTCACCCCTAGGGTGATGCCAACGATTAACCACCAGCGATGCTTGATGACGTAAAGGAATTGACGCAGGTTGAGTTCCTCTCCTTCCTGCGTGACGGAGGGGATAAAAGCTGGTTGGTCAAAAACTGGCAGATTTGCTTGACTTTGGGTTTTTAAAGCCCCGTTTTGTTGGTTGTTCATCATTATCAAATAGTCAAGGGATAACTATATTAAACCGCATCTAGTACGCCAGTATAGCTTAAGAATAATTTGGGAATTTGTCCAAACATGGTATCTATTTAAAATAGCCCCCAACCCTTATAGAGTAAGGAATATGACATCTAAAGCTGAAATTGACTTCGGGACACTTTTAAAGGATATAAACCGCAAACAGCTAGAGAACTGGAATCTCACTGGCAGGCCATTAACCCTTAAAAGTATTGCTATGCAAAGATCATAGCCGAAAAAGGCAAACTACGTGGTTCCCCGTGGACGCGGTTTAAAAGATTTTGCGGTAGCAATCTGGTTCGATTAGTGACCGCTTCATCATAACACCATGCTACGATAATAACTCTAGTTCTTCCGGAACTGCCAATTTTTGTCCCGTCTCGTCTTGTGGTTAAGCTTGCTGATAATCCTACCCACCGTTCAGAAAATCGATTATTAAAGAAGGGGAAAAGCCAGCCATGACAGGAAGCTCGGCTGGACACCCCAGATGGACAAATGAGATGCTAGATGAATTGGCAGACTCAGTTTCGGAATTGCGGGAATCGGTTTCAGAGGTCAGAGATTCGGTAGAAGTGTTACAATTGACGGCACAAGCTCTGCTACAAATCGCCACACAGCAAGAACGAGAAAATGAAGCCAGGAGAGCAGAAATTGCTGAAATCAGACAAAGATAGGAAGAGTCGGACTGACGCTTTCAGGTTTTACTCTCAGAAGTCCGCCATCTGATTGGGCAAATTAAACCAGAAAATCAATCGTAAGCTTAAGGAAAATGGCGGTGATCGCGTCTATCATTATCTATAATTTAAGGTTCTTCGGTTTGTGTTATGCAATGGACGGGAGTTATAAGGGGTGAAACCCTTATATAGAAAGACATGGCTGCGATTTTTGCCAATTGTTTTCAATCTAGAACGAGCTAATCAATTAAGTCCCTTGCCAGATAAGGATTTAGCCGATTTCTGCCCCCTGATCGAACCATACCAAGTAACGAAGAACC
>NZ_JAPZSS010000286.1:0-3888 GCF_027532015.1 Microcystis sp. LE19-131.1A
ATTAAGCCGAAAAAAAGACGGGTTTAACTATCCCGCACCTCAAACGATGTCCTATAAAGAAATAGAAACGATTTTCAAGGAAAAATTAAATCAAATAATTGAGGAATAGAAATCGTGCGTTATGCGATTATTATCGAAAAATTGCGATGCCGAAGGCACTGCGTAGCAGCACGCCGATTTTGTAGGGTGCGTTAACGTAGTGTAACGCACCGCTAACTTTAATCATCGTGGGTTATCAATCAAGATAGATTATGATCTGAAATAGCAAACAGTACAAACCCTTGAATTTCCCATGACATTGACAACTGAGGATACTCAAGACAACCAACAACAGATACTCACTGAGTTACGAGAATTAAAAAAGTAACTTGAGCAATTTAACTAAAAATTCGATAACTATCAAAAAGCTACACAATGGGTAGTTCAGTTAGCATTTAGCTTAATTGCAGCCGCTACTGTAACTGTGATTGTCTCAACTGTGCTAGGTAATACTAAATCCGTTGAGTATAGGCTACATATCAGGATAGGCAAGAGGAGGAATAAATAATCAGTCTTTAATAACCGGATTTAGTAAGTACCTAAGCAAAATTAATTATGCAAGAACTCTAGTAATCAGTGGACATCTTCAATAATTAAGATTTTAGCTTGGTTGAGAGTTTGAACATTTGTACTAAAATTTCCAAGACGCAGTTTAAATCCCTGACAGCTTATAAACTTGAAACTTTAGCGGCTTAAATCGCACCATTGAGGGGAAATCCCCCTTAACTAGGTACGGTAAGCCCCTAGGAGCCGACGAACTGGTCAATCTAGAATAATCTCTAGAGTATAAAAGTAATCTCTTATAGAAAATGCAGCCAACCAATCCACAACAATTTACAGAAAAAGCTTGGGAGGCAATCGTCAAAACGCCGGACATTGCCAAACAGAACAGCCAGCAACAAATCGAAAGCGAACATCTAATGAAAGCCCTTCTTGAACAGGAGGGATTAGCGGGCAGTGTCTTTAGTAAAGCTAATATTAGTCTAGCCCGTTTGCGGGATCGAACCGATGACTTTATCCGTCGTCAACCGAAAATCTCTAACCCCGGCGACTCGATTTATTTAGGTCGTAGTTTAGATAGTTTACTCGATCGAGCGGAAAATTATCGCCGAGAATTTGGAGATGACTTTATCTCGATCGAGCATTTAATTTTAGGTTACGCTAAAGATGATCGCTTCGGGAAAAATATTTTTCAAGAATTCGGACTTACCGAAAACAAACTCAAAGAAATTATTCAACAAGTCAGAGGTAGTCAAAAAGTGACCGATCAGAATCCAGAAGGCAAATACGAAGCCCTAGAAAAATACGGACGGGATCTAACCCAATTGGCACGGGAAGGTAAATTAGACCCAGTAATTGGACGAGATGACGAAATCCGTCGCACGATTCAGATTCTCTCGCGTCGGACTAAAAATAACCCGGTTTTAATCGGGGAACCGGGAGTAGGAAAAACCGCCATTGTCGAAGGATTAGCCCAGCGGATTATTAACCGCGATGTGCCAGAATCTCTTTTAGATCGGACTCTCATTTCTCTCGATTTAGGCGGCTTAATTGCGGGAGCAAAATATCGCGGAGAGTTTGAGGAAAGATTAAAAGCTGTCCTCAAGGAAGTCACCGATTCCCAAGGCAATATCATCATGTTTATTGACGAAATTCATACCGTTGTCGGTGCGGGAGCCACTCAAGGGGCAATGGATGCGGGCAATTTATTAAAACCAATGTTAGCCCGGGGTGAATTGCGTTGTATTGGGGCCACTACCCTCGATGAATACCGCAAATATATCGAAAAAGATGCGGCGTTAGAAAGACGCTTCCAAGAGGTTTTAGTAGATGAACCAAATGTGGTCGATACTATTTCGATTCTTCGCGGTCTTAAAGAACGTTATGAGGTGCATCATGGCGTAAAAATTGCTGATAATGCTTTAGTGGCAGCGGCACTGCTTTCTAATCGTTATATTAGCGATCGCTTTTTGCCCGATAAGGCCATTGATTTAGTTGATGAAGCGGCGGCCAAATTGAAAATGGAAATCACTTCTAAACCGGAAGAACTCGATGAAATTGATCGCAAAATTCTCCAGTTAGAAATGGAAAGACTTTCCCTACAACGGGAGTACGATCCAGCTTCGCGAGAACGGTTAGAAAAGTTAGAAAAAGAACTGGCTAACCTCAAGGAAGAACAATCGGGATTAAATGCCCAATGGCAAGGAGAAAAAGAGATTATCGATAGAGTTCGTGGAGTTAAAGAAGCGATCGAACAAGTTAATCTAGAAATTCAACAGGCCGAACGAGATTATGATTATAATCGGGCCGCCGAATTAAAGTTCGGAAAATTAACCGATCTGCAGCGGCAAATGTCCGCCCTAGAAACTCAATTGGCCGACAAACAAACCACCGGCAAAAGTTTATTAAGGGAAGAAGTTCTCGAATCGGATATCGCCGAAATTATCTCGAAATGGACGGGAATTCCTCTCAATAAATTAATCGAATCGGAAAAAGAAAAACTCCTCAATTTGGAGGACGAATTACACGAAAGTGTCATCGGTCAAGAAGAAGCAGTCACAGCCGTAGCCGAAGCGATTCAACGTTCCCGCGCTGGTTTATCAGATCCCAACCGTCCCACGGCCAGCTTTATTTTTCTCGGTCCGACGGGTGTTGGTAAGACAGAATTAGCGAAAGCTCTAGCACGCAATCTCTTTGACACGGAAGAGGCTCTAGTTCGCATCGATATGTCGGAATACATGGAAAAACACAGCGTTTCCCGTCTCATGGGTGCGCCTCCGGGATACGTCGGCTACGATGAAGGAGGCCAATTAACCGAGGCAATCCGGCGTCGTCCCTACTCTGTCATCCTCTTTGATGAGATTGAAAAAGCCCATCCCGACGTTTTTAACGTTATGTTACAAATCCTTGACGATGGGCGCTTAACCGACTCTCAAGGTCATCTGGTTGATTTCAAAAATACCATCATTATTATGACCAGTAATATCGGTTCTCAATACATTTTAGACGTGGCTGGTGATGAGTCTCGTTACGAGGAAATGCAGGCACGAGTGATGGAAGCAATGCGGAATAGTTTCCGTCCCGAATTCCTCAATCGTATCGATGAAACGATCATTTTCCATAGTTTACAAAAAGCGCAACTGCGATCGATTGTCAAACTACAGACAGCCAATCTCAGTGATCGCTTGATGGAACAAAAATTAGCCCTGAAACTTGCCGATATTGCCCTCGATTATCTAGCAGAAATTGGTTACGATCCAGTGTACGGTGCGCGACCCCTAAAACGGGCAGTACAAAGATATGTGGAAACTCCGATCGCTAAGGCAATTCTGCGCGGCGAATTTAAAGGGGGAGACACGATTTTTGTCGATGTGGCCGATGAAAGATTGACCTTTAAACGGTTAGCTTCCCCGGTAGTAACTGCTTAATTAAGTAGGGTTGGCTGAAAATTACTAGAAGCCTTACTAGAAAACGGTTTTGGGACTTTTTTAGTCAAAAAAGTCCCAGAGACAAACGTTGAGAAATCGATCCGAGGGACTTTAAAACCTTGCACTTTCCAGAGGCGAACGCAAAGCGCTCGCCAGATGAAATTGAGAAACTAAGCCACGAAACTACCATTTTGCCAACTGTGTGGCTCCTAAATTCCCCCTGGGGACTTTTTCAGCAAACCCTAGATCGTGATATTGGCCTCTTTCAGTTTACAGGCAGCGATCATCGGAAATTTTGGGTCTGAAACCCCGCCGTTCTAGGTTGGCTTTACGTTAGAATTAAAAGGCCAGTCTCGAAAACCAAGTGGACGGCGCAGCACCTTGAAAACTCGGCTTAGGGGGTTCCGACCAGAAAAGCTTG